>JAEWHZ010000372.1 GCA_023387585.1 Pseudomonadota bacterium | reverse complement strand
TGTCCGAAGGTATCGTTGATCGCCTTGAAGTTGTCGGCGTCGATGACGAGCATGGCGCCGGTATGTCCGGTGCGCGTTTCCATCAATCGGGTGCAGCGCTCGACGAAGGCGTCGCGGTTGAGGCAGGCGGTGAGCCCGTCGGTGCGCGCCAGCCGGTCGAGCCGGATATTGGCCAGCGCCATGCTGCGCAGGCGGATCGCGGCGAAGAGGAATAACGGGGCGGCCATGAAGACAGTCAGCGCGGCGGCGCTGACGGCGGCGTGCTCGGCGACCCTCGGGCCGTAATCGGCGAAGGCGAACAGGTTGAAGCAGACCGCGACCAGCATGCAGCCGATGGTGCCGCCTATCGTCGCCAGACCGACCCTCGACCAGGATGGACGCGGGCGGTCCGTGCTAGGCTGAAGCATGGTCAGGCGGCTCCGAATCTGTCTCTGTTCGCGCCGGAAACTAGGCAGCGTCCGTCAACCGAAGCTTGGCGCAATGGCTCGCATTTTACCGATCTGCCATTCTTGCGCGTCCTGCGCCCATCCACCTGGCCGGAAGCGGATGCTTGGTGGATCGGCCGCGCCGGCGTAAGCATCGGCCATGAACAAGATCGTGCGAATCATCGGCATCGACCCGGGGCTGCGCCGCTGCGGCTGGGGCGTTCTGGATGTCGAGGGCAACAGGCTGCGGTTCGTTGCCAGCGGCACGGTCACGCCGCCGACCGCGGCCGAATTGCCGGCGCGGCTGCTGGCGCTGCATGAAGGGCTCGGCGCCGCCATCCGCGCGCATGAGCCGGCGGAGGCGGCGGTGGAGGAAACCTTCGTTAGCCAGGGGGCGCGCAGCGCGCTGGCGCTGGGGCAGGCGCGGGGCGTGGCGCTGATGACGCCCAAGCTTTTGGGGCTTGATGTGGCCGAATATGCCGCCAACCTGATCAAGAAATCGGTGGTCGGCACCGGGCATGCGCAAAAGGCGCAGATCGAGGCCATGGTGCGCATGCTGCTGCCGGCTGCCGAATTCACTGGTGCTGACGCGGCGGACGCGCTGGCCATCGCCATCTGCCATGCGCATCATCGCCTCGCGCGGCAACGGCTGGGGGCGCCGGCATGATCGGCAAGCTCAAGGGGGTGGTGGATTCGATCGGGGAAGACCACGCGCTGATCGATTGCGGCGGGGTGTGCTACGTCGCGTTCTGCTCGACGAAAACGCTGGGCGCCCTGCCGGGGCCGGGCGAGGCGGCGACGGTGCTGATCGAGACCGTCGTGCGCGAGGATTTGATCCGGCTCTACGGCTTCGCCGGCGAGGCGGAGCGCGGCTGGTTCAACCTGCTGACCACGGTGCAGGGCGTGGGTGCGCGGGTGGCGCTGGCCCTGTTGTCGGTGCTGACGCCTTCCGAACTCGCCAGCGCCATCGCGTTGCAGGACAAGACCATGGTGGGCCGCGCCAACGGCGTCGGCCCCAAGCTGGCGCAGCGCATCGTCACCGAACTCAAGGGCAAGGGACCGCCGACCGGTGGCGTCGAGGCGGGCGTGCTTGGCCTGCAGGCGGCGCTGGGCGAAGGCGCGGCGGCAAGCAATGTGGCGGATGCGGTCTCGGCGCTGGTCAATCTCGGCTACCAGCAGGCCCAGGCCTCGGCGGCGGTGGCGCGTGTCGTGGCGCGGGAGGGAGATGGTACGGTGACGGAGAAGCTGATCCGGCTGGGATTGAGGGAATTGAGCGCGTGAGCCTTGTTTTTGTCACGCCTCCTTACTAATATCACTAAGTAAGGAGATGTAGGAAATGGCGACTGCAACATTGACCAGCAAGGGCCAGCTGACCCTGCCAAAGGATGTGCGGGATGATCTCGGGCTTAAGGCCGGGGACAAGCTCGATATCCTCAAGGAAGATGGCAAATACGTCTTGCGCCCGCGCACGGTGGCGATCGAAACGCTCGCAGGGATACTCGGCCGGTCGCCCGCCGGACCCATGACGGAGGCGGAGGAAGAGGAGGCGTTCGCTCGGGCCCTGGCCGAAGACGACGCCCGTATCCGTGCTGGGCGTTGATACGAACGTCCTCGTTCGGTTTCTGGCCGAAGACGACACCATCCAGACCCAGCAGGCGCGGAAGCTGTTTTTTGCACGGACCAACCAGCCGATTTATATCAGCATGCTGGTATTGGCAGAGACCTTTACCGTCATGACAAAACTGATGAAGTTTCCCGTGGGTGCAGTGCTTGAAACCTACGGGTCCCTCCTGTCCAGCCCGCAAATCCGCGTGGAATGCCCAGACCTGGTCTCAGCGGCGCTCGACGATGCAAAGAGGACGCGTGCGGACTTTCCCGATGCTCTGATTGCATTGCAGAATGCACAAGCCGGATGCGCCGCAACCGCAACCTTCGACGTGCGGGCGACGCGCCTCGATGGGATGGATGCCGTCGAGGTGCACCTTTGACCGCCCTCACCTCAGCCAGCGCCGGCCGGGACGATGCGCTCGATGTTTCGCTGCGCCCGTCGGGATTCAACGATTTCATCGGCCAGGCGGCGGCGCGGGCCAATCTCGAGGTGTTCATCGCGGCGGCGCGCCAGCGCGGCACGGCGCTCGACCATGTGCTGTTCGTCGGCCCGCCGGGGCTGGGCAAGACGACGCTGGCGCAGATCATCGCGCGCGAGCTTGGCGTCGGATTTCGCGCCACGTCGGGGCCGGTTATCGCCAAGGCGGGGGATCTCGCGGCGCTCCTGACCAATCTCGAAGAGCGCGACGTGCTGTTCATCGACGAGATCCACCGGCTCAACCCAGCGATCGAGGAGGTGCTCTATCCGGCGATGGAGGATTTCCAGCTCGATCTGATCATCGGCGAGGGGCCGGCGGCGCGCTCGGTGCGCATCGACCTGGCGAAATTCACGCTGGTCGGGGCGACGACGCGGGCGGGGCTCCTGACGACGCCGCTGCGCGACCGCTTCGGCATTCCGGTCCGGCTCAATTTCTATACCCCTGAGGAACTGGTCGAGATCGTCCGGCGCGGGGCGCGGCTGATGGGCATGAAGATGAGCGCCGACGGGGCCATGGAGGTGGCGCGACGCTCGCGCGGTACGCCGCGCATCGCCGGGCGGCTGCTGCGGCGGGTCGCCGATTTCGCCCAGGTCGAGGGCGCCGGCGAGATCACCAGCGCCGTCGCCGACCGGGCCCTGCTGCGGCTCGACGTCGATGCGCGCGGGCTCGACCAGCTCGACCGGCGCTATCTGACCACCATCGCCGATTTCTACGGTGGCGGACCGGTGGGCATCGAGACCATCGCGGCGGCGCTGAGCGAGCCGCGCGACGCCATCGAGGAGATCGTCGAGCCCTATCTGCTGCAACAGGGTTTCATCCAGCGCACGCCGCGCGGAAGGCTCCTGACCGGCGTTGCGTTCCAGCATCTCGGCCGTGTTGTGCCGCAGGGGTTCGTGGGCTTGCAGTCGAGCCTGTTCGAGGAGCCCGAGGCCGAATGAGCGAGCGCCATATGCTGAGCTTCGCGATGGGCGCGCGGCGGTTCAACTATCGCGTCGCCGCCGTGGTGGTGCGCGACAATCACGTGCTGGTGTGCCGCGAGGACGAGGATGACTACGCCATGCTGCCGGGCGGGCGGGTCGAGCTCGGTGAACGCAGCGATATCGCCCTGGCGCGCGAGATCGCCGAGGAGATGGCGGTGCCGGGCGCGGTCGGGCGGCTGCTGTTCACCTCGGAGAGCTTTTACGGGCGCGACGACGAGGCGTTTCACGAACTCTCGCTGTTCTATGCCGCCGAGGTGCCGGATTTCGCGGGGCCGGGCGGCGCCGATCCGGTGCTGGTGCGCGAGGATGAGGGGCATGTGCTGCAATTTTCCTGGGTGGCGCTCGATCCGGCGGCGCTGCGGGCGCGGCGGCTGCTGCCCGACTGGCTGTGCGACCGGCTGATGGCGCTGCCCGAGGCCGTCGAGCATGTGATCGTCGACGAGCTCGGCGCATGAGCCCGCATTCCATGTCGGTGCGCATCTATTACGAGGACACGGATTTTTCCGGCCTCGTCTATCACGCGGCCTATGTGAAATTCTTCGAGCGCGGGCGCACCGAGATGCTGCGCGATCTGGGGATCAACCATCACGAGTTGCAGGCCGAGGGCCTGGCCTTCGCGGTGCGGCGTATGCAGATCGCGTTCGACGCGCCGGCCCGGATCGACGATCTGCTGACCATCGAAACGCGAATCGCTTCGCTCGGCGGCGCACGGCTGGTGCTCGACCAGGCGATATGGCGCGAAGGCGCGGTGCTGGTGAGCGCCGAGGTCGAGGTTGCGGCGATCCGTATCGGCGGCGGGGCGGTGCGGCTCCCGAAGGGACTGCGCGACAGGCTGCAAACGCGGACGTGATCGGGCGTGCGCCGGCGCCGACATGCTTTGTTAACGGCTTGTTGACCATACTGCGCCCATGAGCGTCATGCTCCGGAGAGGGTCCCGGAAACCGGGACATTTCTCTTAAATTTGACAAATTTGAACCGCAACGGA
>JAEWHZ010000343.1 GCA_023387585.1 Pseudomonadota bacterium | reverse complement strand
TCGGCTTCGTCTCCGAGGTCACCTACGACACCGTGCCCGAGCACCCCTTCAAGGCCACGGCGCTCGTCCCCTTCCCCGATCCGCAATCGGCCGGCCGCGCCATCATCCGCATGGCCAATGGCGGCGTGCACGTTACCACCGGCGTGACGGCGGCCGAATATATCGAGCGCCGAGCGCTGGCGACCGTCGAGCATCTGCCGCCCCTGGCCCCGCTCCTGCCATGGCTCACCGAGAACTCGCCGGCCGTCCTCATCGACGTCACGGCCCCCGATCAGGCGACCCTAGACGTCGAGGTCGAAAAGACCGTGGCCCTGCTCGCCTCGGAAGGCGCCACCCATATCGACTTTTCCACCGACGACCACGTCATCCACGCGCTGTGGGACATCCGCAAGGGCTTCTTCGCCTCGGGCGGCGCCATGCGTCCCAAGGGCACCACCATGCTCACCGAGGACGTCGCCGCGCCCATAGAGCGGCTGGCCGATTTCGTCATCGAGATGCGCGAGCTGCTCGACCGGCACGATTATCACGACGCCATCATCTTCGGCCACGCGCTGGCGGGGAACCTCCACTTCCAGATGGCCGACGATTTCGCCAAGCCCGGCGCCGACGAGCGCTTCGACGTCTTCTCGCGCGAGCTCAGCGAGCTGGTCTCGGTGCGCTACCAGGGCAGCTTGAAGGCCGAGCACGGCACCGGCCGCGCCATTGCTCCCTTCGTCGAGGCCGAATGGGGTTCTGCCGCCTATCGGCTGATGCACGAGATCAAGGCGCTGTTCGACCCGGAAGGCCTGCTCAATCCCGGCGTGCTGCTCAACCCCGACGACAAGGTCCACATCAAGAACCTCAAGGTCATGCCGCTGGCCGACGATCTCGTCGACATGTGCATCGAATGCGGCTTCTGCGAGCCGGCCTGCCCCAGCCGCGCCCTCACTCTGTCGCCGCGCCAGCGCATCGCCCTCACCCGCGAGCGCGCCCGCCTACGCCAGACCGGCGAGGACCCCGCGCTGCTCGAACGGCTCGAGGCCGATTTCCAATATGCCGGGCTCGACACCTGCGCGGCCTGCAATCTGTGCTCGCTGCGCTGCCCGGTCGGCATCGAGACCGGCACCATGATCATCGGCGAGCGCACCCGCCGGCGCGGCAACACCGCCCGCCGCGTCGCCAAACGCGTGGCCCGCGCCACCGGCGCCCTCGAGACCGGCATGCGCGCCGGCCTGACCGTCGCCGACGGCATGCGCAATGTGCTGACCGGTTCCGGCCTCGCCGGCGTCACAGAGGGGTTGCGGCGCACGCTCAACGGCAAGGTGCCGCGCGTCGCCCCGAGCCTGCGCCACGGCCCCGGCGCCCCGAAGGCGCCGAAGGACCAAAAACCCGCGCCGCGCGGCGACATCGTCTATTTCCCCGCCTGCCCCAGCCGCATGTTCGGCGCGCCCGAGACCGCCTACGACCTCAAGCCGACCCCCGAGGCCATGCTGGCCCTGCTCGCCCGCGCCGGCTATCGCGTTGTCATGCCCGAGGGCCTGACCGGCCAATGCTGCGGCCAGCCCTTCAAATCGAAGGGTTTTCCCGAGCAGGCCGCCGAGCTCGGCGCAAAACTGATCGGCAACATCGAGGCGCATCGCCCACCCGATGCCCCCATCGTCACCGACGCCTCGACCTGCGCCAAGCATATGCGCGAGGACGGCGTCGGCATCGCCGATTCCGCCCAGTTCCTGCTTTCCCAGGTGCTGCCGCACCTCACCGTCACCCGCAAGGTGGCGACCCTTGCCGTCCATCACAATTGCTCGGCCCAGCACCTCAGGGAGCAGGCCGACACCGAGGCGCTGGCCGGCGCCATGGCCGAGCGCGTCGCCGTGCTGAGTTCGGTCACCTGCTGCGGCTATGCCGGCGACAAGGGCCTTTATTTCCCCGAGCTCAACGCCCACGCCAGCCGCTTCGCGCGCAACGACATCCCGCCCGGCTGCGATATCGGCGTCTCCACCGTCGCCACCTGCGCCTCGGGCCTGTCCGAACATGCCGGCGTGCCCTTCGTCTCCCTCGCCAGCCTCCTCGAATGGGCCACCCGCCCGAACGCTTGATCCGCACCCGGCCCCGCCACCCCCTCGGTGTCACCCCGCCGCAGGGCGGGGCCCATCTCCAACGCCATCAACCGCCGCGACGGCGCTTCAGCCGCAACCCCTCGCGATAGGCCCCATCCCCTTGCCCCCGCCCCCCGCGCCGGGCATAGCCCATGCATGAGCGAAACCACCCTGACCATCGACGCCCTGGGCCACAGGGGCGAAGGCATCGCGTTCCATGACGGCGCGCGCGTCTTCGTGCCCTTCACCCTGCCCGGCGAAACGCTCACCGCCCGCATCTCCGGCGACCGCGCCGAACCGCTCGCCTGGCAAAAGACCAGCCCCGAGCGCATCACCCCCGAATGCCCGCATTTCGGCGCCTGCGGCGGCTGCCAGCTCCAGCATCTCGCGCCCGCCGCCTATCGCAGCTTCAAGATCGGCCTGATCGAGACCCCCCTGCGCCGCCTCGGGCTCGAGCACGCCGTCACCGCCTTCCACGACGCCAGCGGCACCGGCCGTCGCCGCGCCACCCTCCATGCCCGCCGCGAAGGCGCCGGCTACATGAAGCCGCGCAGCCACCAGGTCGAGCCGATTGATTTCTGCCCCATCCTCGTGCCGGCCCTGTCCGAAGCCCCGCGCATCGCAGCCGCGCTCGGAAACCTGCTTGGCGAATGCGACATCGCCTTCACCGCCACCACCGGCGGCATCGACGCCGCCATCCGCATCAAGCGCCACCGCGCCCGCCCCGATGCGCTATCCGCCCTGTTCCGCCGCCTCAAGCTGGTCCGTCTCGCCATGAACGGCGAACCCGTCCTCCTCAATGGCCGCCCCACCATCCGCATGGGCAGCGCCGAGATCGAGCTGCCGGTCGGCAGCTTTTTGCAGGCCACCGAGGCCGGCGAGACCCTCCTTGCCGATTACGTGCTGCGCCACGCCGAAAACGCCCGTGCCGTCGCCGATCTTTTCTGCGGCCTCGGTCCCTTCGCCCTGCGCCTCGCCGAACGCATTTCCGTCGACGCCTTCGACAGCGACAGGCCGGCTATCGCCGCCCTCGCCGAGGCCGCCCCGCGCACGCGCGGGCTGAAGCCCGTCACGCCCCGGGCCCGCGACCTGTTCCGCGAGCCGCTGACCCGCTTCGAGCTCGATGCCTATGATTGCCTGGTGCTCGACCCGCCCCGCGCCGGTGCCGAGGCGCAGGTGGGCGAGATCGCGCAAAGCCGCGTTCCCCGCGTCGTCATGCTCGCCTGCGACGCCCGCAGCTTTGCCCGCGACGCCGCCACCCTCGTCGCCGCCGGCTTCGCCCTCGACCACCTCACCGGCTTCGACCAGTTCGCCTTTTCGAGCCATGTCGAGATCGGCGCCGTGTTCACGCGAGAAAGCGCAAAGCCCCGCCGCCGCTAATGCGGCTCATGCGCATCGGCGACGCCGCGCTTCCAGTAGCCGGCCGCCTTGATCCATTCCGGGTTCATCCCGCGCCCGGTCAGATGCGCGCGCAGGCTGCGCGACATGTCGGCCTCGCCCGCGATGAAGGCATAGCCCTCGCCCTCCGGCAGCGCGAGCCCGGCCACCCGCTCCTCGATCAGCCGCGTCGTCCCCGCCTCGGCACCGTTCCGGTGCACATAGATCACCGTGACGTCGGCCGCGCTCTCGAACCGCTGCTCTTCCGCCGCGTCCGCCACCTCGATCACCGCGATCACCTTCGCGCCCGCCGGCAATTCCTCGATGCGCCGCCCGATCGCCGGCAGCGCCGTCTCGTCGCCCGCCAGCAAATACCAGTCGAACGCCGCCGGCACCACCAGCGAGCCGCGCGGCCCGCCGATCACCAGCGCATCGCCCGGCTTCACCCTCGCCGCCCAGCCCGCGGCCGGCCCGTCGCCATGCAGCACGAAATCGAGCTCGATCGTGCCCGCCTCGGCATCGAAATAGCGCGGCGTGTAATCGCGCATCTCCGGCCGCGTGCCCGGCGCGAACTCCACCCCGTTCGGCCCGATCGGGGGCAGTTCCACCGGCACGCCCTCGCCGAAGAAGAACGCCTTGATATGGTCGGCATGGCCCGGCGAGGCGAAGCCCGCCATGTCGCCGATCAGCCTGATGCGCCGCATCAGCGGGGTGATGTCGGTGACGGCGGTCACCGTCAGCCGGCGCAGCCGGGTCTCGTGGCGGATGCGCTGGATGGCGCGCTCGGGCGAGGATG
>JAEWHZ010000312.1 GCA_023387585.1 Pseudomonadota bacterium | reverse complement strand
TTTTGTTGCGCCACGAAGCATTCGAACTTTCCCCAATATTGCGCGGCGAGGTTAAAGCAGGCTTAACCTAAGCTCTTAACCCTAACAGAGCCTGAAACACTTGCTGCGGCTGGCGTCGAAGACAGTGGACGCGGCTGGACAAGGCTGGCTTGGGGCGGGCATGGTCGGCGCTTGAAATCTCTGATTTGCCGTGTTTCCGAACCGCAGGGGCAAGAGCCGTCTTCGCCGGAAACGCTCTCGGGAGCCGATTGATGACCAAGATTTCCCCGCAAGTGCTCGACGCCGTTCTGGCCCATGTCGACGCAGGTCTTGACGCCAGTCTCGAGCGGTTGTTCGAATTGCTGCGCATCCGCTCGATTTCGACCGACCCGGCCTATGCCGGGGAGTGCCGCGCCGCGGCGGACTGGCTGGCGCGCGATCTGACCGGGCTGGGGTTCGATGCGGCGGCGCATCCGACGCCGGGGCATCCCGTGGTGCTGGGCCGTCGCAGCGGCGCTGAGAGCGGGCGCAGCGTGCTGTTCTATGGCCATTACGACGTGCAGCCGGTCGATCCGCTGGAATTGTGGGACACCGACCCTTTCGCGCCGCAGATCCGTACCCTGCCGGACGGCAGGCGCTGGATCACCGGACGCGGGTCCTCGGACGACAAGGGCCAGACCATGACCTTCATCGAGGCGTGCCGGGCCTATGTGGCGGTGACCGGCAGGTTGCCCTGCGAGGTGACCGTGCTGGTCGAGGGCGAGGAGGAGACCGGAGGCAAGAACCTGCCCGGCTTCATCGAGCGCCACGCTGCCCAGCTCAAGGCCGATGTGGCGCTGGTCTGTGACACCGATATGTGGGACCGCGAGACCCCTTCGGTCACCGCCATGCTGCGCGGGCTGGTGGGCGAGGAAATCGAGATCACCTGCGCCGACATGGACCTGCATTCGGGCATGTTCGGCAATGCGGCGCGCAACCCCAACCAGCTTCTGGCCGACATCATCGCCTCGCTGCGCAATCCGGACGGCTCGGTGGCGATCGAGGGTTTTTATGACGATGTGGCCGAGCTGCCCGATTCGGTGAAGGCGCAATGGGAAGGGCTCGGTTTCGACGAGAAGGCGTTTCTCGGCGGCGCCGGGCTGAGCGTGCCGGCGGGCGAAGAGGGCCGCAGCGTCCTCGAAATGCTGTGGAGCCGGCCGACCTGCGAGATCAACGGCATGTGGGGTGGCTATACTGGCGAAGGCTTCAAGACGGTCATTCCCGCCAAGGCCTGGGCGAAAATCTCGTTCCGGCTGGTGTCGGGCATGGATCCGGACAAGATCCGCGCCGCCTTCCGCGCCCATGTGCGCGAACGCCTGCCGGCCGATTGCACGGTGAGCTTCAGGGAGCATGGCGGCAGCCCGGCGCTGAGCGTGCCGACGGAAGGGCCGATGCTGACGGCGGCGCTGTCGGCGCTCAGCGCGGAATGGGGCAAGCCGGCCGTGGTCACCGGCAGCGGCGGCTCTATTCCGGTCGGCGGCGATTTCAAGCGCATCCTGGGGCTCGACACGCTGTTCATCGGCTTCGCGCAGGACGACGACCGCATTCATTCGCCGAACGAGAAATACGATCTCGCCAGCTTCCACAAGGGCATCCGCAGCTGGGTGCGGGTGCTGGCCGAACTGGCGAATTGATCAGCCCGGCTGGCCGCCGAGGCGGGTCACCGCCTTCGCGCCGGCGGCGATGCCGCGTTGCAGCGCCGTTTCGGGGTCGGCGCTTTCGAGCCAGGCGGTGATAAACCCGGCGGCGAAGGCGTCGCCTGCGCCGGTGGCATCGACGGCCTCGACCCTTTGCGCGGATGCCGAATGGGCGATGCCGGATGCGTCCCCGATCACCGCGCCCTCGGCGCCGCATTTGACGACGACGCGGGCGAAATGTTCGCCGAGCTCAGTGACCTGCGCGGCGAGGTCGTCGGTGCCGGCCAGCAGTCTCGCCTCGTCGCGATTGGCGAGGATGATGTCGGCCCCGCCGATCCAGCCGAGAAATTCATCGGCGCCGCATTCGGCGAGAAAGCCGCTCGATGCCGGATCGACGGCGATGGCGATGTTTCGTAACCGGGCGCGGGCGACGAGGTCGAGCACCGCCACACGCGGGCCGGGGGCGAACAGGCTGTAGCCCGAGACGAGGAACAGCCTGACACCGTCGAGCAGGCTGTCGGGCAGGTCGGCGATCGCCAGCGCGAGATTGGCGCCGCGATCGGTCAAAAAGCTGCGCTCGCCATCGGCGGCGAGCAGGGTGACCAGCATGCCCGAGGGCAGGTCCGGGTCGCGGGCCAGATGGGCGTCGATGCCGCGCGTGGTGAAATGGGCCTGCCAGCGCTCCTGATCGGCGGCACCGATGCGGGCGGCGAAGCGCACCTCGGCCCCCTGTGCCGCCAGCCAGACGGCCTGGTTGGCGCCCGAGCCCCCGGGATGGGAACGGATCTTGGCGCGCCTGTCCGAGCCGAAGACGATCGGGCCTTCGGGGGCGACGATGATGTCGGTCATCACGTCGCCGACGACGAGCACGGCATTTCCCATGTCAGCCGTGTGCGCCGCCGGTCGACTGGCGGCTGAGCGCCACGGCGATGCGGGCGGCGAGCGCGGCATTGTTGCGCACCAGCGCGATGTTCGACTTGAGCGAGCGCCCTTCGGTGATCTCGACGATGCGGCCGAGCAGGAAGGGCGTCGAATCCTTGCCGCTGATCTTTTGCGCCTCGGCTTCGGCGACGGCTTGCGCGATCACTTTTTCGATCTCGTCGCGCGGCCAGGCGGATTCGTGCGGGATGGGATTGGTGACTAGTACCCCGCCCATGCCGAGCTCGGTCTGCACCGCGATCAGCCGGGCTACATCGCTCTCGCTGTCGAGCCGGTGGTCGACCTTGTGCCCGCTTTCGCGCGCCCAGAAGGCGGGGAATTCGTCGGTGCCGAAGCCGATCACCGGCACGCCGCGCGTTTCGAGCACTTCGAGCGTCTTGGGGATGTCGAGGATCGACTTGGCGCCGGCGCAGATCACGGTGACCGGGGTGCGCCCGAGCTCTTCGAGGTCGGCCGAGATATCGAAGCTCAATTCGGCACCGCGATGCACCCCGCCTATGCCGCCGGTGGCAAACACCTGAATGCCGGCCAGCGCCGCCACCTGCATGGTGGTGGCGACGGTGGTGCCGGCGAGACGGCCGGAAACCAGCAGGGCGGCGATGTCGCGCCGGCTGGCCTTGGCCGCGGTACTGCCTTCGAGGGCGAGGCGCTCGAGGTCCTCGTCGGACAGGCCGACCGCCAGCCTGCCATCCATTATGGCGATGGTCGCCGGTACCGCGCCCTCGTCGCGGATCACCTGCTCCACGCCGCGCGCCATCTCGAGATTGGCGGGATGCGGCATGCCATGGGTGATGATGGTCGATTCGAGCGCGACCACCGGCCGGCGCTCGGCGATGGCCTTGCGGATTTCGGGGGTGATCGACAGATAGGCCCGGGGGTTCATGGCACGGCTTCCTGCGCGGGAGATTTAACGGCCGATCTGCGCCCGAATGCGCGGTCGCGTCAAGCGCGCGCTCCATATCGCCGAGGGGGCGGAATCTGGCTTGCGAGCGGTTTTTTTTCGCTCTAGGGTCCGCTCGAAACCGGCTTTTACTCGATAAGGGCGACTACGCTGAGCACGGGGTTTGTTCGCTTCGCGCCGGGCGCGTTCCGTCATGGGCATCCGGCATCGCCCGGAGCCGGAAGCTGTGCGGCCGGCCATACCGTCGCCGCCTGTTCGTCACGTCAGTCCTTTATCGAAGGCGTATCCGCGCGCGGCCCCGGCTCGCGTTCCGGCGCGGCGATGTGAGCCTGCTGCGCCGCACAGTCTGCGGCAATCCTTCCCCCGGGAGCGGTCCGAAGCGGGCCCGCCGGTCTTTCACACTAGAGGAGCCCGCCTTGACCAAGTTCCCGCACGCCATTGCCGTCGCCGCGCTGGTGTCGGCCACGCCGGCCCTGGCCCAGAGCCAGGTGGTCAACGTCTATAACTGGTCCGACTATATCGCCGACGACACCATCGCCAATTTCACGGCCGAAACCGGGATCGCGGTGAACTACACCAATTACTCGAGCAATGAAGAGCTCGACTCGCGGCTGGCGATCGGCAATTCCGGCTATGACATCGTGGTGCCCTCGGGCTCGTTCCTCGAGCGCCAGATCACCACCGGCAGGCTGCAGCCGATCGACCGGTCGGCGCTGTCCAATTACGGCAATCTGTCCGCGATCGACCTCGAGAATGCGGCGGTGCACGATCCGGGCAACACCCATTCCGTTCCCTATATGAGCTTCACGGTCGGCATCGGCTACAATGCCGGCGCGGTCGCCCAGCGGTTCGGCGAGGATTTCGAGGTCGAGAGCTGGGACCTGATGTTCGACCCCGAGAACGCGGCAAAGCTCGCCGATTGCGGCATCGCGGTGCTCGATTCGCCCTCCGAGATCGTCGGCGTGGCGCTCAATTATCTCGGGCTCGATCCGAACACGACCAGCGCCGAAGACCTGGCCCAGGCCGAGGAACTGCTGCTCGGGCTGCGCCCGCATGTGCGCTATTTCGACAGCGCGCGCTATATCGACGATCTGGCCTCGGGCGAGATCTGCGCGGCGATCGGCTATTCGGGCGACACCTTCATCGCCGCCGACGCGGCCGCCGAGGGGATCGAGGTCGGCTATGTCATCCCTGCCGAAGGCACGCTGGTCACCTATGACCTGCTCGCCATTCCGGTGGATGCGCCCAATGTCGAGAATGCGCACAAATTCATCGACTACATCCTGCGCCCGGAGGTGACGGCGGCGATCTCGAACGCCGTGTTCTTCGCCAGCGCCAACGAGGCCGCGACCGAGTTGGTGGACCCGGAGGTGCGCGACAATCCCGGCATCTATCCGAGCGCGGAAGTCGCCGCCAAGGGCTTTTCGCTCAGCGCCCGCCCGGTCGATTTCGACCGGCTCTTGACGCGCTCGTGGCGCCGTATCAAGAGCGGCATCTGATCGCAAGATATGCAGGGCTCGACGCTTCGGCGCCGGGCCCCTCGCTTTTGGGACCCCCCATGGCCAAGAAGCCCCAGATCGCCGCCGAAAGCCGTCCCTGGCGCGACCCCAACGCCAAGCCCTTCGTGCGCATCCAGAACGTCACCAAGAAGTTCGGCGACGTGTTCGCCGTCTCGGACGTGTCGCTCGACATCTACAAGGGCGAACTGTTCTGCCTGCTCGGCGGGTCGGGCTCGGGCAAGTCGACGCTTTTGCGCATGCTCGGCGGCTTCGAGGAGCCGACGGCAGGGCATATCGAGATCGACGGGCAGGACATGGCCGGGGTGCCGGCCTATCAGCGCCCGGTGAACATGATGTTCCAGTCCTACGCGCTGTTCCCACATATGAATGTTGAGCAGAACATCGCCTATGGGTTGAAGCGCGACAACATGCCCAAGGGCGAGATCGCCACCCGCGTCGAGGAACTGCTCGGGCTGGTCAAGCTGACCGATTTCGGCAAGCGCCGGCCGCACCAGCTTTCGGGCGGGCAGCGCCAGCGCGTCGCCCTGGCGCGCGCGCTCGCCAAGCGGCCGAAGCTGTTGCTGCTCGACGAGCCGCTGGGCGCGCTCGACAAGAAGCTGCGCGAGGAGACCCAGTTCGAGCTGGTGAAGATCCAGGAGACGCTGGGCGTCACCTTCATCGTCGTCACCCATGACCAGGAGGAGGCGATGTCGCTCGCCACCCGCATCGGGGTGATGAATGCCGGCGAGATCGCCATGATCGGCGAGCCGGCCGATATCTACGAATTCCCCAATTCGCGGTTCGTCGCCGGGTTCGTGGGCTCGGTGAACATGGCCGAGGGCGTGGTGATCGAGGACGAGCCCGACCATGTACGCATCCGCTCGGCCGAGCTCGGCTGCGATATCCATGTGGGGCACGGCGTCGATTGTGCTCCCGACCAGACGCTGTGGTGGGCGATCAGGCCCGAGAAGATCCGGCTCACCCGCGAGCGGCCGGAAGACCCGCACGATGCCAACGTCACCCACGGCACGGTCGAGGATATCGGCTATCTCGGGGACATGAGCGTCTACCAGGTGATGCTCGACAGCGGAAAGCGGCTGCGCGTCACCCAGACCAACACGGTGCGCGGCAATCCCGACGCCATCACCTGGGACGAACAGGTCTATTGCAGCTGGGCCGACACCTCGGGCTCGGTGCTCACGGTATGACGGTGCCGGACCACCACGAGATGCCGCCCGCCAGCCGGCGTCCCTGGAACTGGGTGGAGCGCGGGCTTGCCGCCATCGGCCTGTCGGGGCGGGCGCTGGTGATCGCCGCGCCCATGCTGTGGCTGATCGTCTTCTTCCTGTTCCCGCTGGCGGTGGTGCTGAAGCTGTCGGTGTCGCAGATGGCGCTCGCCAGCCCGCCCTATCTGCCGCTCCTGACCTTCGCCGGCGACGGCACGGTGCAACTGACGCTGCATCTGTCGAACTTCCTCTTCATCCTCGAGGACCGGCTCTATATCAGCGCCTATCTGAACTCGCTGCGGATCGCGGGCCTGTCGACCGTCATCGCGCTGCTAATCGGCTATCCGATGGCCTATTTCATTGCCCGCTCGCGCGATCCGTGGCGCAACATCCTTTTGATGCTGGTCATCCTTCCGTTCTGGACCTCGTTCCTCCTGCGCGTCTATGCCTGGATGGGCTTTCTGCGCTCCAACGGGGTGATCAACAATGTCCTGGGGCTGTTCGGCGTCGGTCCGATCACCATGTTGCAGACCGATTTCGCCGTCTATATCGGCATCGTCTACACCTATCTGCCCTTCATGATCCTGCCGCTGTTCACCACCCTGGTGAAGCTCGACACTACGCTGCTCGAGGCGGCGAGCGATCTCGGTGCCCGGCCGGTGCGGGCTTTCCTCACCGTCACGCTGCCGCTGTCTGTCCCCGGCATCGTCGCCGGCTCGATGCTGGTGTTCATCCCGGCGATCGGCGAATACGTCATCCCGACGCTGCTGGGCGGGCCGGACACGCTGATGATCGGCAGCGTGCTGTGGGACGAGTTCTTCGCCAATCGCGACTGGCCGGTGGCGGCCGCGGTGGCGGTGGCCATGCTGCTGGTGGTCGTCATCCCGATCCTGTTGCTGCAACGCGCGCAGGACGCGGTGGTGGAGGCGCGGCGATGAGACGGGGCTGGTTCCTGCCGATCGCCGCCGCGCTGGGCTTCGCCTTCCTTTACGCGCCCATCGTGTCGCTGGTGCTGTTCTCGTTCAACGAGAACCGGCTGGTGACGGTGTGGACCGGGTTTTCGCTGCGCTGGTATGCCGAGCTGTTCAACGACCCGCAGATGCTGAACGCGGCGATATTGAGCCTGCAGATCGCCGCCGTCAGCGCTACCATCGCCACCGTGCTCGGCACGCTGGCCGCCGTGGCGCTGGTGCGCTTCCGGCGGTTTCGCGGGCGCACCCTGTTGCAGGGCATGGTCTCGGCGCCGCTGGTGATGCCCGAGGTGATCACCGGGCTGTCGCTGCTTTTGCTGTTCGTCGCCATGGAGGCGGCTTTGGGCTGGCCGGCCGGGCGCGGCATGCTGACCATCATCATCGCCCATTCGACCTTCTGCATGGCCTATGTCACGGTGGTGGTGCAGTCGCGGCTGAGCGATCTCGACCTGAGCCTCGAGGAGGCGGCGATGGATCTGGGCGCGACGCCCGTGCGGGTGTTCTTCGACATCACCCTGCCGATCATCGCCCCGGCGCTGATCTCGGGGTGGCTTCTGGGCTTCACGCTGTCGCTCGACGACGTGGTGGTCGCCAGCTTCGTATCCGGCCCCGGCTCGTCGACCCTGCCCATGGTGATCTTCTCAAAGCTGCGGCTCGGCATGTCGCCGGATGTCAACGCGCTCGCCACCATCATCATCGGCATCGTGGCGCTGGGCGTGGTGGCGGCGACGCTGGTGCAGCTACGCGGGCGAAAAGGGGCGCGTATTTGAGCCGGGAAATAGGGCTGGACATCGCCGGATATCGCGGGCAGGCTGTACTTATGTTCAACCAGCGAAAGGAGGTGATCCAATGTCTCATGAGATCTCGGCACGCGAGAAGGGCCTTGGATTGTGTGTGGTAAGGCCGGGGGTTGCCGGCTAGCACCACCTCCAGGACCATAGCGTCCGACATTTCAGGGAGGGCCGTCACCTTGCGTGGCGGCCCTTTTTGCTATGCCGAGGGGTTTTGCGGTGTTGCCCGCTTGACGGGCTCAACGGGGGCGGGATAGGCCCGCTGCGCGAGAAGCGAGGAAGTTTGATATGTCCGCCGATTTCGTCTTCACCCTGTCCTGTGTCGACCGGCCGGGCATCGTCGCCGCGGTGACGACGGAGCTGGCGGCGCTCAAGGCGAATATCGCCGAATCGGCGCAGTTCTGGGATCGCGAGACCGGCGATTTCTTCATGCGCCTCGCCTTCACTGCGCCGGACGGGGTCTCGCGCGAGGCGATCGAGCGTGCCCTGCGCCCGGCCGCCGAACGCTTTGCCATGCGCACGGCGCTGGTCGATCAGGGCCGGCGCAAGCGGCTGGTGATCCTGGTGTCGAAATTCGACCATGCGCTGCTGCACCTGATCTACCAGATCAAGGTCGGCTGGCTCGATGCCGATGTGGCGGCGATCATTTCCAACCATCCCGATTTCGCGCGCACCGCCGAATATGAGGGCATCCCCTTCCACCACCTGCCGGTAAGCGCGGCGACCAAGCCTGAGCAGGAGGCGCAGATTCTCGATATCGTGCAGTCGAGCGGTGCCGATCTGGTGGTGCTGGCGCGCTATATGCAGGTGCTGAGCAACGAACTGTCGACGCGCCTGTTCGGGCAGGTGATCAACATCCACCACTCCTTCCTGCCCAGCTTCAAGGGTGCGAAACCCTATCACCAGGCGCATGAGCGCGGGGTGAAGCTGATCGGGGCGACGGCGCATTACGTGACGCCCGACCTCGACGAAGGCCCGATCATCGAGCAGGAGACGGCGCGGGTGACCCATGCCATGAGCCCGGAAGACCTGGTGGCGGCCGGACGCGACATCGAGAGCCGCGTGCTGGCCCGGGCGGTGAAATATCACCTCGAGAACCGGGTGATGCTGAATGGCAGGAAGACGGTGGTGTTCGCCTGAAGGCGGGCGCTCCCGGGGCGCGTAAAGCCAGAAAGATCAGCCGGGCGGGAGGGCGTTGGCCTGGATGCGCGGCGAGAACAGATCGGCCGCGGCGTTGTGGTCGGCGGCGATCGCGCGATGGGGATCGTCGGCGGTGATCACCATGAAGCCGAAGGCCAGGGAGGCGGCCAATCCGGCATAGGCGAGGATCGGGCCGAGACGTTTTGCAGTGCGCTGCATGGCAGCTCCCACGGTTAACGAACCTATACCCTATCATTCCTATAGGGTATTAGCAAG
>JAEWHZ010000271.1 GCA_023387585.1 Pseudomonadota bacterium | reverse complement strand
AGTCGCAGCGCCAGGTCAGCTTCCGCATGCAGCACCAGCTGATCGGCTCTTTCACCAAGCGACCCTGATCGACCGATCCCTTATCGGTTTGCGACGGCCCCGGATGCGAATCCGGGGCTTTTTGTTTTGGGGCATGAGCGGGCGACGGAGGGCGGCCCGGAGTGCCATCGCGGCCGTTGAAACGTCCGGAGATAGGCCCCGGCCTGCGCCGGGGTGACACCCGCAGGTGAGGTGGCGGCGGTGCTCTACGCCCTGCCCGGCTTTTTCAGCAAAAGCGTCGTCCATTCGCGCCGTTGCAGGCGTTTTTCGAGGATGAGCCCCTGGGCGTGGTAGGCGTTGATGACGCGGCGGGCCTGCGGGGCGAGGATGCCGGACAGGACGATATCGGCGCCGGGCGCGGCCATGGCGGCCATTCGCGGCGCCAGCCCCACCAGCGGGCCGGCGAGGATGTTGGCGAGCAGCAGGTCATAGGGCGCGCCGGCGCTTATGGCGCGGTGGTCGAGCCCGGCGGCGCAGATGCCGGTGAACAGGGGCGCGAGCCCGTTTTCGCGCGCATTGGCGATGGCCGTGTCGACGGCGATCGGGTCGATATCGGTGCCGACGACGCGCTGGCGCAGGCGGCTGGCAACGCCGAGCGCGAGAACGCCGGTGCCGGTGCCGATATCGATCACCCGGCGCGGCCGGCGGCGGCGCAGCACCATCTCGATGGCTTCGAGGCAACCGGTGGTGGTCTGGTGATGGCCGGTGCCGAAGGCCTGCGCGGCGTCGATGCGCAGGGCGGTGTAGCCATGTGGCGGCGGGGCCGTCTCGTGGCTGCCATGGATGAAGAAGCGCCCGGCGATCACCGGGGCCAGCCCTTCGAGCGAGCGCGCCACCCAGTTGACCGCCGGATCGACCGGCTCGACGGCGAACGCGACATCCCGGCCCAGCACGGCGCGGGCCAGCGCCGAGAAACCGTCGAGATCGGGCGGGGATTCGCAGGTGGCCTCGAACACCCACAGATTTTCATCCTCGTCCTCATGCGCCGAGGCGGTGAGGGCCAGATCGTCGCGCTCCATGACCGCATCGACCAGCGCATAAGCCTCGTCGCGCGGGAGCGGAACGCTGACCTGATCGACCTGCATGAAAGCGCCCCCGAAACGGCTGGAAAATCCGCGCCTTGTCGCGCGGCGCGACGGGGAGTGTCAACGGCGGGTGAGGCTCACTCGCCGAGCAGCGCGCGCAGGCGCCATTGGGGATCGCCCTCGGCGACGATGTCGTCGACGCGCCAGCCCTGCGCTTCCTCGACCAGGCGATAGGCCAAATCGCGCGGCTCGCCGAAATTGCGAAAGCCGACGCGCAGCTCGACGCCGTTGGGCAACGCGAGCGGCTGGGACACCGCAAGCTCGGTGATGTGGAAATCCTGCCCGTCGATCACCGGATCGAAGCCGAGGCCATAGGGATCGCGGGCCTCGAGCGCCGCCCACAGCGCCTGCGTCTCCACCGAGAAATAGGCACGGCCATCCTCGGGGATCTCATCGGCGAGATAGGGCGCATAGAGCGCCGCAACCAGCGCTTCGGGCGTATCGAAAGCCAAGGCGGGCGGACAGGCGACGAGCGCGAAAACCACGGCACCGACCAGCCGGGCGACGACGGACATGAAGAACTCCCTCTTGTTTGCAAAAGCTTAGGTCGGGGGCGCGCGGCCGGCAATCGGACGGTTGGCCGAGGGACAGGCCAGAGCATTTCCTGTTCTGATTGAACCAGAACAGGAGCTCTAAGTCTTTGATTTGTCGCGTTTCCGAACCGCAAAAGTGGTATCCACTTTTGCTGCAAACGCTTCAGGGACGCCGAGGTCAGTTGAACCAGATGGCGAAGAGGGGGAAGTCGGCGCCGAACACCTCGATGCCGTTGCGGAAATCGCCTGCCGAGGCGATCGGGCCTTCGGCGAGGAAGGGCAGCGCGTCGTAGCCGGTGAGGAGCATGACCAGATCGGTGCGCTCGGCACCGGCGAAATAGGCGGTCAGGTCGAACCCCTGCGCGAAGCGCCAGTGGGGGATGAGCAATTCGCCGGCCAGCACGCGATCGACGGAATCGAGGGTTTCGTGCCAGGCCGCGACAACCTCCTCGGTGACCTCGAGGCCGGGGACGATGGAGGTCTGGTCCGGTGAGGGGACGAGCTCGCGGTCGTCGTCGGTCTCGGCGAGGATCGCCTGCCAGTTGGCGCGCGACAGCGTGGTGATCGCCTTGAGGCGCTCGGGCACGCCGGCGAAGCGCTCGCGCTCGACGATGGGGAAGTTGAAGGTGTGGATGAAGGCGATGGCGTCGGCGATGGCCGCATCACTCTCGGCGTCGATCATCAGCGTGCCGCCGCGCGAATAGGGCTGCATCGGCAGGCCGGCATGCGGGAAGACGCGATGCATGGTCGCCTGGAACATCTCGGAGAAATCATGCGCGAGCAGGAAATCAGCCTGCACGGCGGCGATATGGGCATAGCCCTGCAGCCACAGCGCATCGGCGCGGTCGAAACCGACCAGCGTCGGCGACACGGTGTCGGCGCCGGGTTTGGTCTTGCCGGGCGCGGCGAGGTCTGCCGGATCGACGCCGAAATTGCCGGCCATCAGCCTTCCGATGGTCTCGCCGGGCGTCGTGGGATCGCCATCGACATCGAGCGTGATCCGCATGACGTCGAGTGCGACGACATAGTCGCCGCTTTCCCCGGCAACGGCGAGCGCGGTGCGGGCGGCATCGAGATCGTCGACCAGCGTCGCAAGGATTTCGCGCAACCCCTCATAGCTCAGCGGCTCGGCGTCGCGATTGCCCTCGACGCCGTGCAAGCCGTCGACATCGAGCAGCATGGCCGCCAGCGCGCCGGGATCAGGCGCGGCAAGGCCGTGACGATACATGGATTGCGAGAAACGCTCGATGGCGACGGCGATGTCGATGAAGCCGACGCCGAAGGCCGCCTCGGGATCACCGGCCTCGGCCAAGGGCGCGAGCTCGGCCCGCCCTTCGGCGAACTGGCCGGCATAGAGCGCCTCGCGCAGCGTGTCGCCGGGCGATTGCGCGGCGGCGGGCAGCGCCGCGAACAGGACGGCGAGAACGGAGATGGCGGTGCGTTTCAGCATGGCTGGATTCCCTCGTGATCCTGGGACCATCAGCCTCCGACGCGCGCGAACCACTCGTCTTCGCTGATGACCTCGACGCCGAATTCCTCGGCCTTCTTGAGCTTCGAGCCGGCGCCCGGGCCGGCGACGACGATGTCGGTCTGGCTCGAAACCGAGCCGGCGACCTTGGCGCCGAGCCGCTCGGCCATGGCCTTGGCCTCCGATCGTGTCATTTTTTCAAGCGAGCCGGTGAACACCACCGTCTTGCCGGCCACCTGGCTGTCGGCGGCGACGGTCACGACATATTCGCGCGGATGCACCTCGGCGAGCAGGTCGTTCAGGGCGCTGACGTTGCGCTCATTGGCGAAGAAGGCGAGGATCGCGGCGCGCACCACCTCCCCGATGCCGGAAATGGCCGGGAAGACGGCAGGGTCCTCCGCCGCCGCGATGGCCGTGTCGCGCAGCTTGTCGATGGTGCGGAATTCTTTCGCCAGCAGCGCCGCCGTGGTCTCCCCGACATGGCGGATGCCGAGCGCGAACACGAAGCGGTCGAGCTCGGGCTCGCGGCGCGCATCGATGGCGTCGAACAGTTTTTTCACCGAGACCGGGCCGAACCCTTCGACATCCTTGAGCTTCTTGATGGCGGTGGCGTCGCGGGCCTTGAGGGTAAAAATGTCGGCCGGGCGGGCGATGCGGCCCTCGGCGTAGAACTGGGCCACCTGCCTGTCGCCCAGCCCCTCGATGTCGAGCGCGTCGCGGGCGACGAAATGCTTCAGGTGCTCGACGGCCTGGGCCGGGCACACCAGCTCGCCGGTGCAGCGGGTGACCGAATCGAGCCGGCCGGTCTTCTCGTTGCGCTCGCGCCGCGCTTCGGAGCCGCAGACCGGGCAGGTCTCGGGGAAAGCGAAGGGCACGGCGTCGGCGGGGCGCCTGTCGAGGACGACGTCGACGATCTGCGGGATGACGTCGCCGGCGCGCTGCACGATGACGGTGTCGCCGACGCGCAGATCGACGCCGTTGCGGATCGGCTCGCCGGAATTGCCGATGCCCTTGATGTAGTCGGCATTGTGCAGCGTCGCGTTCTCGACGACGACGCCGCCCACCGTGACCGGCTGCAAGCGCGCCACCGGGGTGAGCGCGCCGGTGCGCCCGACCTGGATGTCGATGCCGGTGAGGATGGTGGTTGCCTGCTCGGCGGCGAATTTATGGGCGATGGCCCAGCGCGGCGCGCGCGCGACGAACCCCCAGCGCCGTTGCAGATCGAGCCGGTCGAGCTTGTAGACGACGCCGTCGATATCGTAGCCGAGCGTGGCGCGCTGCGCCTCGACCAGGCGATAATGGGCCAGCAATTCTTCGGACGAGGCGGTGCGGATCGTCAGCGGGTTGGTGACGAACCCCCACCGCGCGAAAGCCTCGACGGCACCGTGCTGCGTGTCGGCGGGCAGCTCGCTGGCCTCGCCCCAGCCATAGGCGAAGAATTTGAGCTTGCGGGTGGCGGTGATCTTCGCGTCCTTCTGGCGCAGCGAACCGGCGGCGGTGTTGCGCGGATTGACATAGTCCTGCCCGCCATATCGGGCCGCATGCTCCTTGAGGCGGCGGAACTCGGCATGGGTCATGTAGACCTCGCCGCGAATCTCAATGACCGCCGGCCAGCCAGAGCCCGACAGGCGCTTGGGGATGTCTTCTATGGTCTTGAGGTTCTCGGTGATGTCCTCGCCCACCGTGCCGTCGCCGCGCGTGGCGCCGCGCACGAACACGCCGTTCTCGTAGCGCAGCGAGGCCGAGAGGCCGTCGATCTTGGGCTCGGCGGTGAATTCGATCCGGAATTCCGGATCGCGCGCCGCGTCGCGCTCGAAGAATTTGTGGGCCCGGGCGACGAAATCCGTCACGTCCTCGTCGGAGAAGGCATTGGCGAGGCTGAGCATGGGCACGCCGTGGCGCACCTTGGCAAAGCCTTCGGCCGGCGGGGCCCCGACCTTGCCGGACAGCGTGTCAGGGCGCACCAGCTGGGGGAAAGCGGCCTCGATCTCGAAATAGCGCTGCTTGAAGGCGTCGTATTCGGCGTCGGTGATCTCGGGCGC
>JAEWHZ010000223.1 GCA_023387585.1 Pseudomonadota bacterium | reverse complement strand
CCGCCCGGATGCTGCGACAGATGCCGCGGCGCGCCGCGAAGCTGGGCGGCCAGTTCGAGCGTCAGGCGCAACCGGCGATCCTCCGGATTGAGGTTGAGATCGCGGAGCTGCTGCTCGGTGACACCAGCCTCGGACCCGCCCCAGAGCTGGCCGGACAGCGTCTGGATCAGGTCTTCGGGAAGCCCCAGGGCCTTGCCCACGTCCCGCAGCGCGCCCTTGGAGCGATAGCGGATGACGGTGGCGGTCAGCGCGGCGCGCTCGCGGCCGTAATGCTCATAGACCCACTGGATCACTTCCTCGCGCCGCTCATGCTCGAAATCCACGTCGATGTCGGGCGGCTCGCGGCGTTCCTCGGAGACGAAGCGCTCGAAGAGGAGATCGTTGCGGCCGGGATCGATCGCGGTGATGCCGAGCACATAGCAGACGGCGGAGTTCGCCGCCGATCCGCGTCCCTGGCAGAGGATGCCGCGTGACCGGGCGAAGCGGACGATGCTGTTCACCGTCAGGAAATAGGGCGCGTAATCGAGCTTGCCGATCAGGGCCAGCTCATGCTCCAGCGCGGCGGTCACCTCGTCGGGGACACCCTCGGGATAGCGGTGTGCGGCGCCCTCCCAGGTCAGCCGCTCCAGAGTTTCCTGTGGGCTCAACGCCGGATCGTCGCGCTCTTCGGGATATTGATAGCGCAACTCGTCCAGCGAGAAGCGGCAGCGATCCGCGATCTCACGCGTCCGGGCCAAAGCCTCGGGCCAGCGCGCGAAGAGCCGGTGCATCTCGGCGGGCGGCTTCAGATAACGGTCGGCATGGCGCTCGCGCCGGACGCCGAGCGCATCGACGGTGACATTGTGCCGGATCGCGGTGACGACATCCTGAAGGATGCGGCGTCCGGGCTCATGGAAGAGCACGTCATTGGTCACGACGGTGGGCACGCCGATCCGCGCGGCGAGCGTCGACAGCTCCCAGAGGCGCATCTGATCGTTGGGCCGCCGCCGCAGCGTCAGACCGAGATAGGCACGATCGCCGAAGGCATCGCGTAGACGCCGCAGGCGCAGACCGCAGGTCTCGTCGGCAAGGTCCGGCACCAGGACCGCGATCAACCCCTCGCCATAAGCGACGAGATCGTTCCATTCGAGATGGCATCGCGCCTTGCCCGCCCGCGCCTTGCCCAGCGACAGCAACCGACAGAGCCGTGAATAGGCCGCCCGGTCGGTCGGATAGACCAGCACCGACATGCAGCAGGCAAGATCGAGGCGGCAGCCGACGATCAGCTGCACCCCGGCCTCCTTCGCCGCCTCATGGGCGCGGACGATACCGGCCAGCGTGTTGCGATCGGTCACGGCGAGCGCGTCGATCCCCATCGCGGCCGCAGTGGCGAACAGCTCCTCGGCCGAGGAGGCGCCGCGCAGGAAAGAGAAATGCGACGTCACCTGCAATTCGGCGTAAGCGGGTGCGCTCATCCGAAAATCCCGTGCAGGAACCAGCGATGCGAGCCGGTGGCGGCATCCTCGCCATCGCCGGAACGGAAGATCCAGAAGCGTTCGCCGGCATCGTCCTCGACCCGGAAATAGTCCCGTACCGCGATCAGTTCGGCATCGCGTTTCCACCATTCCCCGAAAATGCGCTCGGGGCCGTCGGCCCGGCGGACCCGGCGGCGGACGCCCTTCCAGGAGAACCAGTTCGGCGGATGGTCCGGCAGCAACGCCATGGTCTCGATCGGCTCCGGCCGGGCGAAGAGCCGCGACGGGCGCGGCCAATGATCGGGCCAGCCCGCGCCCGTATCCTCGGCAAGCGCCGGCAGGCGGCGGACCGAGCGTTCGGGTACGTCGCTCGCCACCGGCGCGAAGCGATAGACCGCCCGCGCGCCGACCCGGTTCGCCAGCGTGTCGATCAGGCCGGAGAGATCCGGTGCGGCCTCCTCGATCAGGCTGCTGGCCGCCTGCCTCCGAGCCAGCGGTTCGGCCAGGGTGGCGGTCAGCGACATGATCTCGATGCCGAAGCCCGGCGCGATGGTCTTGATCCTGTCGCAGAGAAGCCGGGTCAGGCGCGCGGGATCCCGCACCGGCATGGCCAGGCCGATGCGCACCGTCTCGATCCGGTTGTCGACCCGGTGGCAGAGCAGGTCGAGACGGCGCGCGCCAAGACCCCGCCCTTCGAGCGCCTCGCAGAGCGCCATGACCAGCTTGCGAATATAGCGCGCGATGGTCTCGGCGGCGCCGATGGGCTCTGCGAAGACGCGGAGGACGGAGACCAGCTCCTCGGGCCGGATCGACTCGATGGGTTCGGCGATCTCGCCCAGGGCCTGATCGAGACGCCGGCAGAGTTCCGGGCCGAAGCGCCGCGTCAGGGGCGCGCGCGGCTGCCCGATCAGGTCGCCGATGCGGACAAAGCCGAGGTCGTTCAGCCCCGCCGCAATTGCGGGTGGCAGGCGCAGGGCTTGCAGCGGCAGCGGCGCGAGGACCGGGACGGTTTCGCCGGGAGGAGCGATGAGGACGGGATCGGCCGCGTAGCGCGCCAGCGCATGGGCCGCGCCCCAGCTATCGGCGATGGCGGCGCGGGCGGTGACCCCGGACAAGACGAGCCGTCCGGTCAGCGCCTCCAGCATGGCCGCTTCACCACCATGCAGATGGGTAGCACCGGTCGCATCGATCACGATCCCGTCCGGCGCGTCGACAGCGACGATAGGCGAGAAGCGTTGCAGCACCCAGAGCGCGAGACGTTCGAGACTGTCCAGATCGGCCCGCGGATCGGCGGGCTCGATGTGGAGGCCGGGCACCATCGCCTGGGCCTTGGTGACAGGCATGCCGGCGCGCAGGCCGAGCGCCTGCGCGGCCGGATCGGCCGCCATCACCACCCGGCGGTTCTTCTCCCTTCCGGCGATGACCAGCGGCGCCTCACCGGGCGGCGCTGCGTCGCCCGCCTTCCGTCGCAACCGGTCTGTCGGCCAGTTCGGCAGGAAGATGGAGATGACCCGAGCCATCGCACGCCTCCAGTTCGATATCGAGACATTCGCCCGCCCGCGCCCGGATCAGCTCGACCAGCCAGCGCGGCCGCCCGACACCGGGAACCGGAAGGGACGAGGACGGCAGC
>JAEWHZ010000212.1 GCA_023387585.1 Pseudomonadota bacterium | reverse complement strand
TGGTGGGGCTGGTGGTGGGCGTGATCATCGCCCTGTTCCAGGCGCTGACGCAGATCCAGGAAATGACGCTGGTCTTCGTGCCGAAGATTCTCGCGATCTTCATCACCATGCTGATCGCGCTGCCGTTCCTGGGGGCGACGATGGCCGGGTATATGGAGCGGATCGTCGACATGATCATCGTCGGCGGGTAGGGGATGACCCTCTCGCTCGGCTGGCTGCCGGAAGCCGCCTATGCCTATCTGCTGTTGTTCGCGCGCATCGGCTCGTTCCTGATGCTGGTGCCGGCGCTGGGCGAGAACACGATTCCGCAGCGCATGCGGCTGAGCTTCGCTCTGGCGCTGACGCTGACGTTCTATCCGCTGTTGTCGGGACTGCTGCCGCCGATGCCGGGCGAGATGAGCGGCATCGTGGTGCAGCTGTTCCGCGAACTGGCGGTGGGTCTGGTGCTGGGGGCGATCTCGCGGATCGTGGTCTCGGCGACGCAGATCGCCGGCTCGATCATCGCCTTCCAGTCGGGGTTGTCCGCGGCCATGACGGCTGATCCCAGCCAGGGCGGCATTCAGGGCGCGGTGTTCGGCAGCTTTTTGTCGTTTCTCGGCATCGCGCTGATCTTCGCCACCGATCTGCATCACATGATCATCGCGGCGCTCTATGAGAGCTATGTGCTGTTCGACCCCAATGCCGATCTGATGATCGACGATGCGGTCGAGGCGGTGATCCGCTCGGTCTCCGGCGCCTTCGCGCTGGGGGTGCAGATGGCGGCGCCATTCATCGTGTTCGGGCTGGTATTCAACCTCGGGGCCGGCATCCTGGCGCGGCTGATGCCGCAATTGCAGGTCTATTTCATCCTGATGCCGCTCAACATCTTCGTGGGGCTTTTGCTGCTGGCGCTGCTGCTGAGCATGATGATGGGCTGGTACCTGACGGCCTTTGAAACCCATTTCGCCATGCTGTTCGGATAGGTCATGTCGGACGAAGCCCCGGAACAGGACAGCAAGACAGAGGACCCCTCCCAGAAAAAGCTCGAGGACGCGCATAAGAAGGGCGACGTCGCCAAGAGCCAGGAGGTGACGACCTGGTTCATGCTGCTCGGCTCGGGGCTGGTGTTTGCGGCGCTGGCGCCGATGACCGGGGCGGGGCTGACGCGCGAGCTGCAATTGCTGATGGCCAATGCCGACCAGTTCCGGATCGGCAGCGGGGCGTTCGGCAGCTTCTTTTCCGGGCTGGCGCAATCGGTGCTGGTGGTGGTGCTGGCGCCGCTGCTGGTGCTGGCCGGTTTCGCGGTCGCGGCCAATCTGGTGCAGCACCGGCCGGTGCTGTCGCTCGAGCCGATCAAGCCGAAATGGTCCAAGGTGTCGCCGATCCAGGGCGCCAAGCGGCTGTTTTCGAGCGAGGCGCTGGTCAACTTCCTCAAGGGGCTGCTCAAGATCGCCGTGGTCGGTACGGTGGTGATGCTGGTGGTGTGGCCGGAGCGCGACCGGCTCGACACCATGCTGACGGCCGATCCGGCGCTGATCCTGGGGTTCTTCCAGCAGATCGGCATAAAGATCTTCGTGGCGACGCTGGCGGTGATCACCGTGATCGCCGTGGCGGACTTCTTCTATCAGCGCCAGAAATGGTGGAAGAAGCAGATGATGACCGTGCGCGAGACGCGCGACGAGTACAAGCAGCAGGAGGGCGACCCGCAGATCAAGGGCCGCATCCGCCAGCTGCGCCAGGAGCGGGCGCGCAAGCGCATGATGGCGGCGGTGCCGGACGCGACGGTGGTGATCACCAACCCGACGCACTTCGCGGTGGCGCTGAAATACGACAAGTCGATGCGTTCGCCCGTGTGCGTCGCCAAGGGCGTCGACGCGGTGGCGCTGCGCATCAGGGCGCTGGCGGAGGAGAGCGACGTGCCGGTGGTGGAGAACCCGCCGCTGGCGCGGGCCTTGTTCCGCAGCGTCGAGATCGACCAGCCGATCCCGATCGAGCATTTCGAGGCGGTGGCGCAGGTGATCGGCTTCGTGATGCAGCTGGGACGCGGCGGGGGCTGGCGGCCGTCGCGCGGCTGAAACGGGGACAGGGCCCGTTTGCGCTCCCAACAAGAGGGGGCTTTTGCTAGGTAGGGTAAGCGGCGATTCGGGCGGATGGGCGGTGAAGGAAACCTGATGGCAGGCGGGCTCAACGACGATGGCTATCCGACGCCGCTGGTGACGCGCCCCTCCGGCGAGGGCATGTGGCGCGTCGGCCTCTTGGCGGGCGTGATCGTTGTCGGGGCGATCGCCTTCTCGCTGTTCGGCGACCGCGTGCCCAATGACGTGGTAATCACGGCGGTAGGGCTGTTCGCGGTGGCTGGGGTGTTCTGCCTGTTCGGGCTGGCCTCGGGGCTGTTCCGGATGGCGAACGGGGAAGAGGGGCGCACGCTGTCGCGCGCCATCATCGACAGCCTGCCCTATGGGGCGCTGGTGAGCGACCGCGACGGCAAGATCGCCTATGTCAATGCGCAGTACGGCGCCTTCGCGGGCGGGTTCTCCAACGGCGTGCCGGTGAGCGTGCCGCGCCTGTTCGCGGGGCAGGCGGAGGCGGGCGAGGCGATCTACCGGCTGTCGCGGGCGGCGCGGGACGGGCGCACGGCGATCGAGGATATCCGCATTCTCGGCGGGCTGGCGGGCACGCATGCCGATGCCGGCAAGCCGTATTGGTATCGGGTGAGCGTCAGGCCGCTGCCGCCGGTCGACGGGCTGCGCAAGCCGATGGTCGCCTGGTCGGTCGAGGACATCACCCGCGATAAGGAGAATATCGAGGTCGCGTTCCGCGACCTGCAGCGGGCGATCGATTATCTCGACCACGCGCCGGCGGGGTTCTTCTCGGCCGATGCGGCGGGGCGAATCCAGTATCTGAACTCGACGCTGGCGGACTGGCTGGGCTACGACCTCGCCGAGTTCAACGCCGGGGCGCTGGGGCTGACCGATCTGGTGCGCGGCGACGGGGCGACGCTGCTGATGCGCGGGCGGGCGGATGGCGAGATCGGCACCGAGATCATCGACATCGACCTGGTGCGCCGCAACGGCACGAGCTTTCCGGTACGGCTGCTGCATCGCGCGGCGCGGCTGGCGGATGGGGAACTGGGCGAGACGCGCACGCTGGTGCTCGACAATTCCAACGCGCCGGACAGCGAGGAAGAGCGAAGGGCGGCCGAGGTGCGGTTCGCGCGCTTCTTCAACGACACGCCGTTCGCCATCGCGACGCTCGATGCGGAAGGGCGGATCATGCGCACCAACGCCCCGTTCGGGCGCATCTTCCGCTGGGCCGAGGAAGCGCGGAGCCTTTCGGAGCAGCCGATCGTCGAGCTGATCGACGAGGCGAGCCGCGAGCGGGTGATGCAGGCGATCGCCGATGCGGCGGGGCATCGCTCGGAGATCGAGCCGGTCGATGCGCGGCTGGCGGCCGATGCCGACCACGCGGTGCGGCTCTATCTATCGGGCTCGGAGACCAGCGCGGCTTCGCCGGAAAGCGTCAACGTCTACGCACTCGACATGACCGACCAGCGCAAGCTCGAGGCGCAGTTCGCCCAGAGCCAGAAGATGCAGGCGGTAGGCCAGCTGGCGGGCGGGGTGGCGCACGACTTCAACAACCTTTTGACCGCCATCATCGGCTTCTCGGACCTGTTGCTGCTCAAGCACAAGCCGGGCGATCCGTCGTTTGGCGAGATCATGCAGATCAAGCAGAACGCCAATCGCGCCGCGGGGCTGACGCGGCAATTGCTGGCCTTCTCTCGCCGCCAGACCCTGCGCCCGCAGGTGCTGGAGCTGCCGCTGATCGTCGACGATCTGACGGTGCTGTTGAGGCGCATGATCGGCGAGCGCAACAATCTCACGGTGGAGCACGGGCGCAATATCTGGCCGGTCAAGGCGGACGTTGTGCAACTCGAGCAGGTGATCATCAACCTCGTGGTCAATGCGCGCGACGCCATGCCCGATGGCGGGGCGATCACCCTGCGCACGGCCAATATCGGCGAGGCCGAGGCGCGCCAGCTCGATTTCGAGGGCATGGTGCCCGCCGACTATGTGATGATCGAGGTGGAGGACACGGGCACCGGCATGGCGCCCGAGGTGCTGGCCAAGATCTTCGAGCCGTTCTTCACCACCAAGGAACTGGGCAAGGGGACCGGGCTGGGTCTTTCGACCGTTTACGGCATCGTCAAGCAGACCGAGGGTTTCATCTATCCGGTCTCGAAACAGGGGGTCGGCACGACCTTCAAGATCTTCCTGCCGCGCCATGAGCAGGCGGCCGAGGCGGCGACCAAGCAGGCGGCGCCGGTGCGCGACCTGACCGGAGAGGAGCGCATCCTTCTGGTCGAGGACGAGGAGAGCGTACGCACCTTCTCGGCCCGGGCGCTGCGCGCCACCGGCTACGAGGTGTTCGAGGCCGAGGGCGGCGAGGAGGCGATCGAGGTGCTCGAGGAGCTCGACTACAAGATCGACCTGATGATCTCCGACGTGG
>JAEWHZ010000191.1 GCA_023387585.1 Pseudomonadota bacterium | reverse complement strand
GGCGGGACGCTGCCACACGATGGCCGGGATGTGCTCGGCAAGATTCGCGGGCGTGATCTCGCCGATCAGCTCGGGCTGCATGTGATTGGCGACGATCAGTTCCGGTGCCAGCTCGAACAATATCTGTCCGAACGCATCGAGGTCCTCGGCTTCGATGTGCAAGCCGATGATGTCGCTCTCGGAGTAGTAGATCCGCGCCTCTTCGTCCCAAAGGGCGCGGACCGTGAAGCTGCGTTGCGTCACCTGCCAAACTCCCGGCCGGCAGGGCAGGCCAAATGCCCGCCCGAGCCTTGCTTGTCGTGCCCAACATATGGTCTTGCGGCCCGCCGGCGCAATGGCGGCCGGGCCATCACCCCTGCGTCACCGCCTTCAGCCCGCGCCGCAGGAAGAGGATGGCGAACGCTTCGAGCAGCAATTGGCCGCCCGATGCGTCGTCGAACACGGGAACCTCGATCCCCAGAAGCTGGGCCAGTCCGACCAGCGCCATCAGCGCGGCAACGATATAGGTGCGGTAACCGGACAAAAAATCCATGGCGTCGATCCTCGGTTGGAATTTCGGCGATACGGCGCGGGCATCGGCCAGCGCCGTCTTGCGCACCGCCTCGACGCGGCTGCGCCAGCCGCGCCCGAAGGTGGCGAAGGTGGAAAGCGACATCAAAAATTCGAGCCGGCGTTTGCACAGGGCCTCGACCAGCCCCGGCGTTCCGCCGCCCGCATGCTGGCGCTCGAGCTGGGCGCGCGTCAGCGGCCCGACAATGCCGTCCGCCGCCACGCCCAGGAGGGTTTGCAGCATGCGCACCGCCCGGTCCGGCCCCGAATTGACGGCGAAATCGAAAACGGCGAGGTCGAGTCCCGCCGCCATCTCGTCGGCGGCGCAGCGCTCCCAGTAGCGCGCCCTGTAGATGCGCGCCGCCTCCTCGCGCGTCAGCGCCCTCACCTCCTGCTTGTCGAGCGCCGAGGCCGGCGAGATGCCGCGCCATTCGGCCAGCGTGCGCCGCGTGATGCCCATATTCGTCGCCCCGCCCGGATCGGCGGGATGGTCGACATAGCCGCCCTCATGCGCCAGCACATGGGCAAGGCAGGTCTCGAAACGGTCAGTCATCGAAGAAAACCTCGCTTGCATGCCCCGCGCCGAACACGGCGCTGAGCTGGGTGACGACGATGCGGATATCCGTGGCCGGCCCACCGAAATCCGCGGCCTGTTCGGCCGCGCCATAAACGGCTTCCGGCCCCGCCACCTCGAAGCTGCGCTTGAGCACCGCGCCGTCGAAAACCGACACGCGATAGGCTTCCGGCGCGAATTCGAGCGGCGGCGCCAGATAGGCGCCCGCCCCGGCATCCATGCGGCTGCGGCGGCGCCAGCCGACGACGATGTCGCCGCCGCTGCGCATCGCCGCCAGATCGCCGACCGGCAGCGGCAGCACCGGCCCGGCATGAAAGCCGATCGCGCTTTCCACCCCGTCGAAATCGCGCGGCCCGCCATAGGCAAGCAGCGTCTGCGTCGTGCCCAGCCAGGCATCCGGCACCGGCACCTGCGCCACCCGCGCATCGAGCACCAGGCAGCGCCTTCCGGCCGTGGCGACACCCACCGCGGGGATCGTCCCCCCGAGCCCGCGCCGCAGCCGCGTCAGCCGATAGCGGTTCTCCGCCACCAGTTCCGCCTCGGCGAAGCCCACGATCTCCCAGGCTCCGGCATCCGTCTCGACCGCCACCGCTCTGCGCCCGTCCAGCGCCGCCGCATCCCCGTCGCCCACCGGATGCCCCCAGAGCAGGTCGATCACCAGCTCGGAAACATCGTCCCAATCCTCCACCGGCCCGGTGGCAAAATCCTCGGCCAGCGTGCCGATCGCCGCCGGTCCTCCGATGCGCGCCAGCGTCACCCCGTCCGGTCCGTCCACGGTCACGTCGCCCGGCCAGGGATCGGCGAAGACGCCGATGGCGAGCCGCGAGCGCAGCGGCGTTTCGGGGCCGCCCGGCAGATGCGCGAACACCACATCCGGCCGCCCCAGCCCGATCACCGGCTCGGGCGGACGCGGGCGCGTCGTCTCGCTCGCCATCGCCCCGCGCGCCGAGCGGCGCCGTCCTGTCACCTCGCGCACCCGCCCGTCGCGGATCGCCGTGATGCGCACCTCGCCCACATCGGCCAGCGCGATCACGTCGCCCGGCTCCAGCGCCGCGTCGCGTTCGCTGAGGGCAAATGTCACCTCGTCATTGCCCCCGTCGCGCCGCGCCAGCATGGTCTCGGCCGCCATGCGCGCCGCATGCGGGTCGAGCGTCAGCGCGCTGGTCGAAGCCACCAGCCCGCGCCCATCCGGCCGCAGCGCCGTCACCGTGCCCGACAGATAGTCGCGCTCGCGGTCGAGAAAGCCCAGCACCAGCCGATCCGGCTGCTCGCCCGGATCGGGCCGGCGCCGCGACAGTATTGGCTTATCCTCCGCCACCAGATTTTCGCGCGGCACCGCGACCCGCGCCGCCGCCAGCTCGGAAACGAGGCTCAGCCCGTCGCCACGCACCGCGATGTCGAGCCCCGCCGCCTCCAGCACCGGCGCCAGCGCCTCGCGCGCGCTGGTCGGCCCCTCGACCACGTAGCCCGCCACCATCGGCCCCGCAGCGCCCTCGACGCCGAGCGCAATCCCGAACTCCTGCGCCACCGCAACCGCCAGCTCGTCCGCCGACATCTGCCCCAGCCGCCCCGTCAGCCAGTGCCCCGTCGCGTGGTTGACCCCGTCCGACCACACGTCGAGCCTTCCGGGAAACGCCGGATAGGGCCGCGCGTCCCAGGTCCAGGCATAGACGTTGTCCGGATCGACCATCCCCGCCGGATTGCCCGCCGCATCCGCCCAATGCTCGAGATGCGCCTTCAGCACCTGGCGCTGCATCAGCGCATCCGGCGCCCCGGTCGAGAAATAGGGCCGCCCGTCCTCGCTGCTCTTGGCGTCGCCGAACACGTTGGGCTGGTTCGCCCCCTTGTCGACCGCCCCGCACCCCACCTCCGTCAGCCAGATCGGCTTCGAGCC
>JAEWHZ010000188.1 GCA_023387585.1 Pseudomonadota bacterium | reverse complement strand
GTGCCGCTGATCCATGTGGTCACCAACGGCTTCATGGTGGTGCGCAATCCCAGGGTCGATCTCGGCTTCGACGTGGTCTCCGGCTACGCCCACTGGGACCTGACCAAGGCGGTCGTGAGCTGATCTGACGACACGGGAGGCGGGCGTCTGTCGCCGGACGCCTGCCTTCGGTGAACCGAGAGCCTGACACGGCCCCGGATGCGGCGGCGGTGGACTGTCCGCTCATGCACACCGGCAGCGGCCGGGCCGTGAAGGGTCCGGCATGGCGAAGCCGTGTGCGGCCGGGATGGCGGCGGAATTTGAAGAACGATCGACCTGGAGGATGCCGGAATGGCTGAGCAAGCCGCCATTGTTTTTGAGAACGCCGCAGACGAGGCCTCGCTCGAATGGGCCGCGGGGCGGTTGCGTGCGGCGCTGGCGGACAAGGGACCTGCCGCCGGCAACGACACGCCCGTCGTCCGGCTCGCTCCGATCGGCGCGCGGCCTGCGGACGGCGCGGCGCTCGCCGACGGTCCGGAAGCCTATGCGCTGTCCTCCATCCAGTCCGGCACGGTGACGCTGTGGAGCACGGATGTGCGCGGCGCGGTCTATGGATTGACCGAGCTCGCCGACCGCGTGCGTCACGCGAGGGAGGGCGAGGCGCCGTTCGGCGCGCTGCCCTTCGCCGAATCCCCGACCGCGCGCATCCGCTCGATGGCGCGCCTGTTCTGCTCGGAACATGAGGACAAGGTCTGGTTCTACGACAAGAACCAGTGGCGCGCCTATCTCGACATGCTGGCCGAGAACCGCTTCAACCGGTTCTCGCTGACGCTGGGCATGGGCTACAACTACCCCTACCACAACCCCTGGATCTCGGACGTCTACTTCTACTTCCCCTATCCGTTCCTGCTCGAGACGCCGGGCTTCGACGTCCGGGTCAAGGAACTGCCCGACGAGGAACGCGCGCTCAACCTCGAGACGCTGAAATTCATCGCCCGCGAGACGGCGCGGCGCGGCCTCGAATTCCAGCTGGCATTGTGGACGCAGCGCTATGATTTCGACGATTCCCCGAATGCCGAACATACGGTGGTCGGCGTCGACGACGACAATCTCGGGCCCTATTGCCGCGACTCGCTGACCCTGCTGCTCAAGGAAGTGCCCGAGATCACCGGCCTGACCTTCCGGGTGCATGTCGAGGGCGGCATCGCCGAGGGCGATTACGGTTTCTGGGAGCAGGCCTTCGCGGGCGTCGCCGCCGCCGGCCGGCCGGTCGAGATCGACATGCATGGCAAGGGGCTCGACGAGACCACGATCGACATCGCCCGCAAGTCGGGCATGCCGATCGCCGCCTCGCCGAAATATCTCGCCGAGCATATGGGCCTGCCCTATCACCAGTCGGCGATCCGCGACGAGGAATACCCGCCCGAGGTGCCGCGCAGCCAGCGCGAGCAGCTCAGCGAGGGTTCGCGAAAATTCCTGCGCTACAGCTATGGCGACCTGCTGACCCGCGACAAGGACTACAAGGTCATCTACCGCATCTGGGCCGGTACGCAGCGCGTGCTGCTCTGGGCCGACCCGGTCTTCGCCGCCGGCTATGGCCGCAGCTCGATGTTCGCCGGCTCGGACGGGGTCGAATGGTGCGAGCCGCTGAGCTTCAAGGGCCGCATGGGCACCAGCCTGATCGGCGGGCGCTTCAACTATCGCCGGCAGGACATCGTCCCGCGCTATGACTGGGAGAAATACACCTACCAGTATCGCGTCTGGGGCCGGCTGCTCTACAATCCCGACGCGCCGCGCGAGAGCTGGCTGCGCCAGCTGCGCACCGAGTTCGGCTCGGGTGCGGAAGCCGCCGAGACGGCGATCTCGCGCGCCAGCCGCGTGCTGCCGCTGATCACGCTGACCCATGGCCCCTCGGCCTCGAACAACCATTACTGGCCCGAAATCTACACCTCGATGCCGCTGATCGACGGGCCGACCCACCAATATTACGTGCCCGACATGAACGGGCCGAAGCGCTTCGGCAACGCGCCGACCTTCGACTCCCAGCTCTTCGCCAATCCGCGCGAGCACGCCGAGCTGCTGCTGGCCGGCAAGCCGAGCCATCGCTACACCCCGCTCGAGGTGGCCGACTGGCTGACTGAACTGGCCGAGGAGGTCGAGACCGCCCTGGCGACGCTGCGCAACACCGAGGAATATGGCCGGCCGGCCGTCCAGAGGCTGGCGATCGATGCGCGCATCCTGGCGGCGACCGCGCGCTTCTTCGCCGAGCGCTACCGCGCGGCGGTGTGGGCCGAGCTGTTCATCGCCACCAAGGTCACCTGGCTGATCGAGCCGGCGCTCGACCATGTCCGGCGCTCTGTCGAGGCCTGGCGCAGTGCGGCCGAGGCGGCGCGCGACGTCTATGACAAGGACCTCACCTACGGGCCGCAGACCTGGCTGCGCGGCTCCTGGCAGGCGCGCCTGCCGGAGATGGAGGCGGAGATCCTCAATCTCGAGGCCTGCCGCGGCTTCCGGCTGCATGAAACCGTCAAGGAGACGCCCGAAGTG
>JAEWHZ010000132.1 GCA_023387585.1 Pseudomonadota bacterium | reverse complement strand
CGACCAGCTTCTTGCCCTCGGCGAAATCGACCCCGAGCGGCTTTTCCGAATAGACGTGCTTGCCGGCGGCGATGGCGCGAAGGCCGATCTCGACATGGGCGCGCGGGATGGTGAGGTTGATGATCATGTCGATGCCGGGATCGGCAAGCATCGAATCGACGCTCACCGATTGCAGGCCGAACTCGGCGGCGCGGGCGGCGGCGACGTCCTCGCGCATATCGGCCAGCGCCTTGACGTCGAGCACGGGAAAGCCCGGCAGCCCGTCACGCCCGAGGATCGCCTTGAGATAGGCCGACGAGATGTTGCCGGTGCCGATGATGCCGATGCCGAGCCTTTGGCCCATGATGATTTCCCCCTCCGGTCGCCGGCCTGATGTACGTGCCTTGACGGCCGCGGCAAAGCTTAATCACATGCGCGACGGCCCGAACAGATTTCTTTCACTGGGCATTCGACCCGGCGGGCAAAGCAGGCTATGACCCCCTGAAACAACAAGGGGTTCGGAGGAGGTTTCCCGAATGAAGATCACGGATATCCGCTGCGCGGTCATCGCGAGCAGCCCGGTCATCCGCATCACGACCGATGCGGGGATCACGGGCTGGAGCCAGATCGAGACGCCCAAGCCGTATCTGCAGCCGATCGTGCTGCAGCTGAGGTCGTGGATCGTCGGCGAGAACCCGCTCGATGTCGAGCGGGTGGTCAAGCGCATAAGGGTGCGCGGCGGCTTCAAGCCGTGGGGCGCCGCGGTCAGCGCCATCGAGACGGCGCTGTGGGACATTGCCGGCAAGGCCGCCGGCGTGCCGGTCTATCGCCTGCTCGGCGGCAAGGTGCGTGACCATGTGCGCACTTATCGCACGCTGTACCACCATGAGATGAAGGCCGAGCACACGCCGGAATCCTACGTCAAATGGGCCGAATACGGCATGGCGCTGGAGGGGGGCTTTCACATGTTCAAGCTGCCCACCGCCTTCCATTCGTCCATGGTGCGCGATTTCCCCGACTTCCATTACGGCGCGGTGCAGCACGATGCGCCCTTCCCCTATCCGCACAAGGGGCTGATGAGCGAGGACGGGTTCCGGCACCTGGTCGACTGCGTCACCGCCGCCAAGGAGACGCTGGGCTCGAAGAACGGGCTGGCCATCGATGCCGGCCCCGGCTTCCTGCCGCAGGACGCGCTGCGCTTCGCGCGCGAGATGGAGCCGTTCCACCTGCTGTGGATCGAGGACATGATCACCGGCGACTACGTGCCCTATGTCAATCCGGACGTCTATCGCGAGGTGACGCCCTATACGACGACGCCGATCCATACCGGCGAGCAGATCTATCTGCGCCAGAACTACAAGCCGCTGATCGAGAGCCACGCGGTCGACGTCATCGGCCCGGACCCCTGCGATGTCGGCGGGCTGGCGGAGCTGAAATGGGTGGCCGAATATGCCGACCTGCACGGCATCGCCATCGCGCCGCACGGCACGGCCAACGGCATATTCGGACTGGCGGCGCTGATCCAGGTCTGCGCGACGCTGCCGGACAACTTCATCGCCTTCGAATATCCGGCGCGGTTCGAGCCCTTCTGGTACGAGATCACCGAAGGGTTCGACAAGATGCCGGTCAAGGACGGCATGATCGAAGTTCCCGACAGGCCGGGGCTGGGGATCGAGCTGATCCCGGAAGCCGCCAAGCATTATCTGCAGGACGGCGACGAGGACTTCTTCGACTGAAACCGGCCTCCGGCGATCGTGAGCCGATCCGACGGCTAAATCCCGGCGCAACCCTTGCGCCGGGAACGGCGTTGCCTATGTAGCGACCACATCGTTGAAATCGGAAAAGGTGGGCTCTGAAGGTCCGCCGGAGGTTATCATGCGCAGGATTCTTGCAACCCTGACCGCTGCGGCCATGCTGGCCGCCCCCGCTTTCGCCCAGCAGGCGAATATCGAAGGCAATTGGGTGGACGAATACGGCACCGCCTTCAAGATGGAGCTGTGCGGCGACGGCACCCAGCTCTGCGCCACCCTGCTCGACGTGCAGGGCGACTCGCGCACCGCGGAAAACCTGGCCTATGTGAACGAGCAGGTGATCGCCGCCGAACAGACCGCTCCCGGAACCTGGGAAGGCACGCTGGTGTTCGACGGCAGCCAGGCACGCGGCAAGGTGACCCAGCTTTCGGCCGACGCCATCGCCATCCAGGGGTGCCGCGGCATCTTCTGCTCGACGCTGACCTTCAACCGGGCGTAAGCGTCGGGACATCGCAAAAGCCGGCGGGAAACCGCCGGCTTTTTGCTGCGCTCAGTCGTCGCCCATCTTGAGCGCCTTGATGAAGGCCTCCTGCGGGATTTCGACGCTGCCGAACTGGCGCATGCGCTTCTTGCCTGCCTTCTGCTTTTCCAGCAGCTTGCGCTTTCGCGTGGCGTCGCCGCCATAGCATTTGGCCGTGACGTCCTTGCGCAGGGCGCGCACGGTTTCGCGCGCCACCACCTTGCCGCCGATGGCGGCCTGGATGGGGATGACGAACAGATGCGGGGGGATCAGCTCCTTGAGCTTTTCGCACATGACGCGGCCGCGGCTTTCGGCGGCCGAACGGTGCACCAGCATGGCGAGCGCATCGACCGGCTCGGAATTGACGAGGATGGACAGCTTGACCAGGTCGCCGGGGCGGTAGTCGGAGAGCTGGTAGTCGAAGCTGGCATAGCCTTTCGAGATCGACTTGAGCCGGTCGTAGAAGTCGAACACCACCTCGTTGAGCGGCAGATCGTATTCGATCATGGCGCGGCTGCCGACATAGCTCAGATTGCGCTGGATGCCGCGCCGGTCCTGGCACAGCTTCAGTATGGCTCCGAGATGCTCGTCGGGCGTCAATATGGTCGCCTTGATCCAGGGCTCGCGGATTTCGGCGACCTTGACCGGATCGGGCAGGTCGGCGGGGTTGTGCAGATGGTTGACCGAGCCGTCGGTCATCTCGACCTCGTAGACCACCGAAGGGGCGGTGGCGATCAGGTCGAGGTCGAATTCGCGGCTCAGGCGCTCCTGGATGATCTCGAGATGCAGCAGCCCCAGAAAACCGCAGCGGAAGCCGAAGCCGAGGGCGGCGCTGGTCTCCATTTCGAAGGAGAAGCTGGCATCGTTGAGCCGCAGCTTGCCCATGGCGGCGCGCAGCTCCTCGAAATCGGAGGCATCGACCGGGAACAGGCCGCAAAACACCACGGGCTGGGCCGGGCGGAAGCCGGGGAGCGGCTCGGCCGTCGGCTTGCGGTCGTCGGTGATGGTGTCGCCGACATTGGTGTCGGCCACTTCCTTGATCGAGGCGGTGAAGAAGCCGAGCTCGCCCGGCCCGAGCTCCTTGACGTCGACCAGCTTGGGCGTGAAGACGCCGACCCGGTCGAGCTCGTAGACGGCGCCCGACGCCATCATGCGGATTTTCTGGCCCTTGCGGATGGTGCCGTCGACGACGCGGATGAGGACGATGACGCCCAGATAGGTATCGTACCACGAATCGACCAGCAGCGCCTTGAGCGGGGCGGTCTCGTCGCCCTCGGGCGCCGGCAGGCGGTGGACGATGGCCTCGAGCACCCTGTCGATGCCGAGGCCGGTCTTGGCGGAGATTTCCACCGCTTCGGAGGCGTCGATGCCGATGACGTCCTCGATCTGCGCCTTGACGCGCTCGGGCTCGGCGGCGGGCAGGTCGATCTTGTTGAGGACGGGGACGATCTCGTGGTCGGCCTCGATGGCGTGATAGACATTGGCGAGCGTCTGCGCCTCGACGCCCTGCGAGGCGTCGACGACGAGCAGCGAGCCCTCGACGGCGGCCATGGAGCGCGACACCTCATAGGCGAAGTCGACGTGTCCGGGCGTGTCGATGAGGTTGAGCACATAGGTCTCGCCGTTTTCGGCGAGATAGCTCAGCCGCACGGTCTGCGCCTTGATGGTGATGCCACGCTCGCGCTCGATATCCATGGAATCGAGCACCTGCTCCTTCATCTCGCGCTGCTGCAATCCGCCGGTGTGCTGGATCAACCGATCGGCGAGCGTCGACTTGCCGTGGTCGATATGGGCGACGATGGAGAAATTGCGGATGTGGCTGAGTGGCGTGGTCATGCGCGCCCTCTAGCAGAAGCGAAAGAGCCGCGCAAAAGGGTTTAGCAAGG
>JAEWHZ010000112.1 GCA_023387585.1 Pseudomonadota bacterium | reverse complement strand
GAAATCGACAAGCACCGCACCGTGTCCCGGGGCACGGGCTTTTTTCTGGAGTGGGATCATGCGGGCGCGAGCTTTGCCGTCCCGGCGCTACCTGGCGCTGTGGTTTCCCCTGTTCACGACCGACCGGCTGCGCCGGCGCGACGCGGCCGAAGGGCACAAGCCGGATAAGAGCCCGCATGTGGTGGTGGGGCGCGAGCGCAACGCCTTGCGCCTCGTCGCCGTCGATGCCGTGGCCTACAGGCTCGGCCTGACGCCGGGCCTCGCTTTCGCCGATGCCCGGGCGCGGGTGCCGGTTTTGCGCGTCAGCGAACAGGATGCCGGGGCCGACCACGCCCTGATGGAGCGCATCGCCGACTGGTGCGAGCGCTTCACGCCGAGCCTTGCCCGTGACGATCCCGACGGGCTGATGCTCGACGTCACCGGGGTGGCGCATCTGTTCGGCGGCGAGGACGGGCTGATGGACGAGGTGACGACGCGGTTCGAAAAACAGGGTTTTGCATTGCGCACGGCCCTGGCCGGCACGGCAATGGCGGCGCGGGCGCTGTGCCGCTTCGGGCGCGGCGGCCGCGTGCCCCCGCATGGCGAGGCCGGGGCGGTTGCCGGCCTGCCGGTCGAGGCGCTGGAGGCCGGGCTCGAGACCGAGCTGGCGCTCAGGCGCGCCGGGCTGGCGACGCTGGCCGACCTCGCCGCTCGCCCGCGAAAACCGCTTGCCGCGCGCTTTTCGACCGCGCTGACCGACAGGCTCGCAGCTATGCTGGGCGAGATCGACCGGCCCCTGGTGCCGCGCCGGCCGCAACCGCTGCTCCATGCCGAGATGGGCTTTGCCGACCCCATCGGGCTGACGGACGATATCGCGGCCGCGCTCGAAACCCTGGCGCGCCGGCTCTGCGCCGATCTCACGCGCCGGGCGCAGGGCGGGCGTGTCTTCGAGGCGGGTTTTTTCCGCGCCGACGGGGCGGTGCGGCGCATTGAATTGCTGTGCGGCGAGGCGCTGCGCGATCCGGCAGTGCTGCTGCGGCTGCTGCTGCTGCGCATCGAGGCGCTGCCCGATCCGCTCGATCCCGGCTTCGGGTTCGACGCCATCCGCCTCGCCGTGCTCGGCGCCGAGGAGGCGCAGCCGGCGCAGGCCCGGCTCGACGGCTCGGGGGAGACGGCGCTGGCGCTGAGCGGGCTGCGCGACCGGCTGGCGGCGCGGCTCGGCAGCGCGGCGGTGCAGCGCTTCGTGCCCGCCAATTCGCACATTCCCGAACGTGCCGTCGCCGCCGTGCCGGCTTTGTCAGACCGCAGCGGCGCCGGCCATTGGCGCACGGTGCAGAAAGTGCCGACGCGCCCGCTGCACCTGTTTCATCCGCCCCAGCCGATCGAGGCGACGGCCGAGATACCGGATTCCGCGCCGCGGCGCTTTTACTGGCGCGGTGCGGCCTATGACGTGGTGCGTGCCGAAGGCCCCGAACGCATCGCCTCCGAATGGTGGCGTCCGGGCGAGGATTCTCGCTCGCGCGACTATTTCCGCGTCGAGGACCGCAATGGGCGGCGCTTCTGGCTGTTCCGGCACGGGCTCTACGAGCGCACGGAGGGCGAGGTGCGCTGGTACATCCAGGGATTGTTCGCATGACGGATTTCGCCGAGCTGGTGGCGGCCAGCAATTTTTCCTTTTTGCGCGGCGCTTCGCATGCGCGCGACCTGGTGCTGACGGCATTGATGCTCGGCTTGAACGGGCTCGGCATCGCCGACCGCAATTCGGTGGCCGGCGTGGTGCGCGCCTTTGCCGCCCGTGCCGATCTCAGGGAGGAGTTCCTGCCCGCCGAGAAGCGGCGCGAGGGTTCGGGGCCGGGCGAGTTCGTGCGCGTCGAGCCCCATGCCGGGCTGGACCTGCCCTGCACGCTCGAAGAGCTCGGCGCGCGGGCCAAGAAATTCAAGCTCGCCTATGGCGCGCGGCTGGTGTTCGCCGACGGCACGCCGGACATCGTCGCCTATGCCCAGACCCGGGCCGGCTGGGCGCAATTGTGCCGCCTGCTCACCGAAGCCAATATGAAGACCCGGGCCAAGGGGATGTGCGAGCTCGATTTCGGCGATTTGCTGTTCCGCACCGAGGGGCTGGCCCTGATCGTCATGCCCGAGCGCCTCGATGCCGGGCTCGACCCGGTGCTGTCGCGGCTGGCGCGGGCAAATCCTGGCAATGTCTGGCTCGGCGCGGCCATGCGCCATGACGGGCAGGACAGGCGCAGGCTGGGCGAGCTCGCCGCCCTCGCCGAGCGCCATCTCATCCCGCTGATCGCCACCAATGACGTGCTCTACCACGCGCCCGAACAGCGCGAGGTGCAGGACATCCTCACCTGCATCCGCGAGGGCGTGACCATCGACGCCGCCGGCACGCGGCTCGAAGCCAATGCCGAGCGCCATTTGAAAAGCCCCGACGAGATGGCGCGCCTGTTCCGCGAGCATCCCGATGCCGTGGCACAGACGCAAAACCTGCTCGACAGCATCGAATTCGACCTCGACCAGTTGCGCTACGAATATCCCGAGGAGCCGATCCCGCCCGGCTGGACGGCACAGGGCTGGCTGACCGAGCTGACCTGGCGGCGCGCGGCGATGCGCTATCCCGACGGCGTGCCGGACAAGGTGACGAAACTGATCGAGGACGAGCTGAAGCTCATCGCCGAGCTCGGCTATGCCGCCTATTTTCTCACCATCAACGACATCGTGCGCAAGGCCGAGGATCTGGGCATATTGTGCCAGGGGCGCGGCTCGGCGGCCAATTCGGCGGTGTGCTACGTGCTCGGCATCACCGCGGTCGACCCGGCGGAGCACGAATTGCTGTTCGCGCGCTTTCTGTCCCGCGAGCGGCGCGAGCCACCGGATATCGACGTCGATTTCGAGCATGAGCGGCGCGAGGAGATCATCCAGTATATCTATGAGCGCTTCGGGCGCCGGCGGGCGGGCATTGCCGCAACCGTCATCAGCTACCGCCCGCGCAGCGCCATCCGCGAGGTGGGCAAGGCGCTGGGGCTGACCGAGGACATCACCGCGCGTATCGCCTCGACGGTGTGGGGAAGCTGGTCGGACGGGAAGCTGCCCGACAGGCATATCGAGCAGGCCGGGCTCGATCCGAACAATCCCGCCATCTTGCGCGCCGTGGCGCTGGCCACCCGCATCCTCGGCTTTCCGCGCCATCTGTCGCAGCATGTGGGCGGGTTCGTGCTCACCCAGGGCCGGCTCGACGAATATGTGCCCATCGGCTGGGCGGCGATGGAGGACCGCTCCTTCATCGAATGGGACAAGGACGACATCGACCGGGTCGGCATGCTCAAGGTCGACGTGCTCGCGCTCGGCATGCTCACCTGCATCCGCAAGGCTTTCGAGCTGATCGCGGCGCATCATGGCAAGGTCTACGACCTCGCCAACGTGCCCGACAAGGATAAGAAGGTCTACGACATGCTGCAGCGCGGCGAGTCGATCGGCGTGTTCCAGGTCGAGAGCCGCGCCCAGATCAACATGCTGCCGCGCCTCAAGCCAGAGGAATTCTACGACCTCGTTATCCAGGTCGCCATCGTTCGCCCCGGTCCGATCCAGGGCGACATGGTGCACCCCTATCTCAGGCGCCGCAGCGGCGAGGAAAAGCCCGACTATCCTTCCCCCCGTCCGCCGCACGACCCCAACGAATTGCGCAATGTGCTCGAACGCACCCTTGGCGTGCCGCTGTTCCAGGAGCAGGCGATGAAGATCGCCATGGTGGCGGCGGAATTCACCGACACCGAGGCCAACGGGCTGCGCAAGGCCATGGCCACCTTCCGGCACAACGGCACCATCGGGCGCTTCGAGCACATGATGGTCGAGCGCATGGTCGCGCGCGGCTATGAGCGCGACTTCGCCGAGCGCTGCTTCAACCAGATCAAGGGTTTCGGTGAATACGGCTTTCCCGAAAGCCACGCGGCGAGCTTTGCCCGGCTGGTCTACATCTCGGCCTATATCAAGCATCATTATCCGGCGGTGTTCGCGGCGGCGCTGCTCAATTCCCAGCCCATGGGGTTCTATGCCCCGGCCCAGATCGTGCGCGATGCGGAGAAGAACGACGTCGAGATCCGGCCCGTCGAGGTCAGTGCCAGCTTCTGGGACAATACGCTCGAGGACACCGATAGCGGGCCGGCGCTGCGGCTCGGCCTGCGCCAGATCGACGGTTTTCAGCAACAATGGGCCGAGCGCATCGCAGCCGTCAGGGGCGCGGGCCTGGCCAGCCTCGAACAGCTCTGGCAGCGAGCCGGCCTGCCGCATCGCGCCTTTCGCCTGCTGGCCGATGCCGACGCCATGATCTCGCTGGGCCTCGGCCGGCGGGACGCGGCCTGGGCGGTGCGGCGCCTGCCGGAAGACGAGCCCCTGCCTTTGTTCGCGGCGGCGCGGGCCGACGAGCTGGGCCGGGACGAGGCCATGGCGCTGCCGGAAATGCCGCTCGCCGAGCATGTGATCGCCGACTACCAGACGGTGCGGCTGTCGCTCAAATCGCATCCCATGGCCTTTTTGCGCGCAGCGCTCGACCGCGAGGGTGTGGTCAGCTGCAACGGGCTGGAGCGGCTCGCCGACGGCGCGCGGGTGCGGGTCGCCGGCGTGGTGCTGATCCGCCAACGGCCGGGCAAGGGCAATGCCGTCTTCGTCACCCTCGAGGACGAGACCGGCATCTGCAACGGGCTCATCTGGGCGCGCGATTTCGAAAGGCAGCGCCGCGCCGTCATGTCGGCGCGCCTCGCCATGTTCGAGGGCGTGGTGCAAAAGAGCGCGGAAGGGGTGATCCACGTCATGGCCAAACGCGTCATCGACCGCTCCGACCTGCTCGACGGGCTGGCGAGCGCCCGGCGGGCCGCGCCCGGCCCCGTGCCGCCCCCGGCGCGTGCGGCGCATCCGCGCAATGCGCGCATCGTGCCGAAATCACGCGATTTTCACTGAGCGGCCAGCGGCGCGCCGGGCCGTCGACCGGCCGGCTAAACCCCATGTTAAGCCCGGCACGTGAAAATACCGGCCAGCGTCTAGTCAGTTCCGGGCAGCTTGCGCATCCGGGGCGAGGAATTGGTAACGGGTCCCCCATGCGCCTGCTCATCGGCATCGTCGTCGTCTTCGCCTGCGTCCTGGGCGGCTATGCCGCCATGGGCGGCAAGCTCTACGTGCTGTGGCAGCCCTTCGAGGCGGTCATCATCCTCGGGGCGGCGCTGGGCGCCTTCATCATCGCCAATTCCGGCCCGGTGCTGAAACAGTCGCTGGGCATTTTCGGCACGCTGTTCCGCGGCCCGCGCTACAACAAGCCGGCCTATGTCGAATTGCTCGGCCTGCAGTTCTCGATCTTCAAGCTGATCCAGTCCAAGGGCGTGCTGGCGCTGGAGCAGCATATCGAGAACCCGCGCGAATCGAGCCTGTTCAACGCCTTCCCGACCTTCGCCTCCAACCACCACGCGGTCGAGTTCATGTGCGACTATCTGCGCATGATCTCGCTGGGCACCACCAATGCCCACGAGATGGAATCGCTGATGGACGAGGAGCTCGAGACCCACCACCAGGAGCAGGAGCGGCTGGTGACGGCGGTGCAGGCCGTGGCCGACGGCACGCCCGCCCTCGGCATCGTCGCCGCCGTGCTCGGGGTGATCAAGACCATGGGCTCGATCACCGAGCCGCCCGAAGTGCTCGGTCATCTGATCGGCGGCGCGCTGGTCGGCACCTTTCTCGGCGTGTTCGTCGCCTATGGCTTTTTCGGCCCCATGGCGCAGTCGCTGCGCTCGACCTACGAGGCGGAGGCCAAGTATTTCCTGTCGATCCGCACCGGGCTGCTGGCGCATATGCAGGGCTATGCCCCGGTGATCGCCATCGAGTTCGCGCGCAAGGCGCTGATGTCCGAGGTGCGCCCGACCTTCGCCGAGATCGACGAGGCCACCGCCAAGCTGGCCCCGGTCATCTGAGGCCTGCCCGCAAATGGCCGAGACCAACCAGCCCATCATCGTCAAGAAGATCAAGAAGACCCGCCACGCCCATCACGGCGGTGCCTGGAAGATCGCCTATGCCGACTTCGTGACGGCGATGATGGCCTTCTTCCTGCTGCTCTGGCTGATCTCGATGACGACGCCGGAGCAGAAGGAGGGGCTGGCCAATTATTTCGCGCCCCCCAACATCGCCCCGACCACCTCGGGCTCGGGCGGGGTGATGAGCGGCACCGCCATGGGAACGGACGGGGCGATGATGGCCGGCTCCTCGGTCAATATGAGCCATGACGTGGTCGATCTCACCGAGCAGTCTCATGACGGCGCCTCCGCATCGGCGGGGGGCGGGCGCGAGGGGCATGACGGGGCGCAGCACGAATCGGTGCTTGGCTCGCAGATCGACCTGAAATCGAGCTACGACCAGGTGTTCCACAGCGCCGCCACCTCGATCCGCCAGGCCTGGCAGTCCATGCCCGAGATCACCGAGATCGCCGACAACCTGATCGTCGAGGAGACCGAGGACGGGCTCGACATCCAGATCATCGACCAGGAGGGGCGGCCGATGTTCCCCGAGGGCTCGAAATACCCCTATGAGATCACGCGCGAGGCGATCGCCATGCTCGCGCCCATCCTCGACCAGCTGCCGAGCCAGATCGCCATTTCCGGCCACACCGCCGCCGGGGCCATCTACAACAACCCGCGCTACGGCGCCTGGGACCTGTCCTCGGACCGCGCCAACACGGTGCGCTCGATCCTCGCCGAGTTCGGGCTCAACGAGGACCGGCTGCATTCGGTGGCCGGGCAGGCGACCACCGATCCCTATTTCCCCAACGATCCCTATCTGGCGGCCAATGAGCGGATCAGGATCTCGATAAAATTCGCGCCGCCCCCGGTGCCGTCCTCGCTCAGGCCCTGAGCCGGGCCCGGAACTGCTCGCGATGCCAGGCGAGGAACGCTTCGCGCGGCCGCTCGGCGGCGTCGCCGTTCCAGCGCAGCAGCCCGTCGGCGTTGAAGGCGCCGCGCAGGGCGGGCGGCACCAGCGACAGGTCGGCGAGGATTTCGCCGGCCGGGCCGAGGGAGAGCGAAAAGCGCGAGAACAGCGGCCATAAGGGTTCGGTCAGCGCCAGCATGTTGCTCGGATGCCGCGCGCCGCCGAGCGGCACCGGCTGGATCACGCCCACGCTGACCGAGCCGCCGGCGATGCCGGTCAGCTCACACCGCCCGCCGCTGCGCGCCCGCACCCGCTCGATCAGCCAGGACAGCTCGGCCGCGCTGGTCGCAAAGCCGGAAGCGGCCTCGGCCAGGCCCGCAATGCTCGCCAGCCCGCGCGCGACCACGGCGTCGAAGCGCTCGGCCGGGATTTCCAACGGGCCGGCTTCCACCCCGTCCTCGATGCGCAGAGGCTCGATGTGCACAGGTTGGGCGAAATGCACGATGTCGACCAGGCGCGGTGCGTCCGGGTCGGCCATCATCCTGCCCATTCCGGCTGCCAGCACGGTGTTGAGCACGCAATGGGCGAAAAGGACGCTGCGGCCGTGCTGGGCCGCGAACGCCGGGTGCGGCGCCAGCGCCGCCTCCCGCGGATCGGCGCCCGGTTCCGCGTGCTGATCGAGAATGACCACCAGCCGTTGCATGCCGCATCCCCGGCAAACTGCTTACGGCAAACCATGTAGGACATCGGAGTGGAAAGTGCGATGCGTTTCGGATGACCCGACGCGATACGGCCACGGATGGAGAGCCCCTATGAGACGGGTGGTAGCGATAGGGTTCTGGCTGGCCCTGGCGCTGATGCCCGCTTTCGGCGACAGCGCCATGCTGCGCCGCGCCGTCGCCGACGCGATCCTCGCCTTCGAAAGGGCGCGGCCGGCGCTGGGCTCGGTGCTGGCCGGCGTCGACGTTGCGCGCTACGGCGCAGCCCTCGTCGAGCGGCGCGTGGGGTCCGGGCGCGTCAACTACGTGCTGTCGGTCGAAAGCGATCCGGGCTGCGCGCGCTTTGCCGCCTATGTCGCCCCGGTCGAGGGCGCCGCCGGCCGCTTCGTCTTCGTGTGCCCGACCTTCTTCTCGTCCGGTGCCGACAGCCTGCGCCGGCTGACCATATTGCACGAGCTGGTGCATGTGGTGTCCGATGCCGACGAGTGCCGGGCCATGGCCTTCGCCGCCGCCGTGGAGCAGGCCGCCCTCGGGCGCTTCACCGCCGTCCACGCCTATTGGCAGCGCAATGGCTGCGCGGGGTCGCGCTATTCGCTGCCGCGCTGATCGGGGTGCTTTTCAGCCCGCCGCCGCGCCGAGGTCGGAGAGGCGCTCGCGCGCCACCGGCGGATGCGAGGGCTGGTGCGGGGTCTTGGCCCAGTAATCGGGCCGGCGCAGGAACTGCCCGGCGGCGCGCACCGTGGCGATGGCGACCAGCAGCCAGTAGAGCGGCAGCAAGAGCTGGCTGGCCCACAGATAGGCCATGCGGCGCCGGACCAGCCCCACGAGATTGACGAGGAAGGCGGCGCTGTTGCCGATGACGAACACGGCGAGGAACGGCCAGGCCTGCTCGAGAGGCAGCTCCGGCCGGGCGGGGAACAGCAACGGCGCCGTGAGCCCCGCGACGAAGGCCAGATGGAGCAGCGGCGCGGCGATCATCGAGAGGAAGAACACCTGAAAGAAGGCGAAGCGCCACGGGCCGAGATCGGTCAGCAGCAACAGCGGCCGGCGCGTATGCACGACATAGGTCACCATCCAGCCCTTCAGCCAGCGGGTGCGCTGGTTCAGCCAGATGCCCGGCCGCTCCGGCGCCGCCTCCCAGGTGACGCTGCGAAGCGTGCCGACCCGGTGTCCGCGCCGGGCGAAGCGCAGCCCGATATCGGCGTCCTCGGTAACGTTGTAGCTGTCCCAGCCGCCGATCTCACGCAGGCGCTCGGTGCGGAAATGGTTCGACGTGCCCCCGAGCGGCACCGGTACGCCCCAATCGGCCAGCGCCGGCAGCACCAGCCCGAACAGGGCGGCATATTCTCCCGCGAACTGGGCGGTCAGCGGGCCGCAATGGCCGTTGTCGACGACGAGCTCGGCCTGCAGGCAGGCCAGCGCCGGCTCGCCGGCGAAGCGACGCAGCGCCCGGCGCAGCTGGTCGGGCTCGGGCCGGTCCTCGGCATCGTAGATGACGGTGAACTCGCCGCGCAGCATGGGGATGGCGTAGTTGAGCGCCTTGGGCTTGGTGCGCGGCCGGCTGACCGGCACGGCCACCACCTCCATCCAGTCCGGCGCATGCCGGGCCAGGGCCGCGCGGGTCGCGGGGCAGTCGGCCTCGACCAGGATCTTGATGTCGAGCCGGTCGCGCGGATAGTCGAGCGCGCGCAGGGCGCGGATCAGCTGCGGCACCATATTGGCCTCGTCGCGCAGCGGCACCAGCACGGAATAGACCGGCAATTCATCCGGCAACGGCGCCGTCTCACGGTCGGGGCGCGCCCGTCGCTCCCCGAGAATCGCCGCGAGCCGCACCGCGGCGGGAAACAGGACCAGCACGAAAGCCAGAACCGACAGCGCCGGAAGCGAGACGAAGGCGGACAAGGCGGCCAGCAGCACCAGCGCCGCCAGCGCCACGACGAAAACAACGCGGCTGCGCACCGACAGATCGAGATGGGCGCTGGCGAACGGCCAGTGCCGCGCCAGCCGCTGGCGGGCGGCATCGGTCAGCGCCGCAGCGCTCGCCTCGCAGATCCAGGCGCGCAGCGCAGGGGGCGGCAAGATCAGCACATTGTCGCCCAGCCGCGGAGACCGACGCGCGGCCGCGCCGAACAGCACCAGGCGCTCGAAATCGGGCGCCAGCAGCTCGATGGCGGTGCCCTCATGCTCGACGCTGATGCGTTGGGTCCGCCCCAGCTCGTCGAGCGGGTCCGGCGCCCCGACATGGCGAAAGGCCTCGGGAACGCGGGGCGCGAATTCGAGCCCGGCCCAGCGCGCCGCCCGCTCATAGACGAGGCCGGTGGCGATCTGCCGGCAGCACAAAAGCAGCGGATCGATCCTCAGCCGCCGCGCCTCGGCGAGCAGCGCGACACAGGTTTCGCGAGTGCTCTCGGCGCCGAGCACGGCCGCGAGCAAGCCGATTTCCTGCGCCGCGCCGTCGCCCTGCTCCATGACCCCGCCCCCCGAAGGCTCATTGAGCCGCAATCGCGGAGGCTTGGCAAGGTGGGGCTTGGCAAGGTGGGGCTTGGCAAGGCGGGCAGGGTGGGGTTCGGCAGGGGGAACAGGGGCGGGCCGGCAAGCCGGTCCGCCCCGTCAAGGATCAGTTCTGGGTCAGTTCTTGGTTTCGAACTGGTGCGGGTTGAACTGGTAGGCGGTCGAGCAGAACTCGCACACCACCTCGATCCCGCCATCGACCACCATCTCGGCCCGGTCCTCGCTCGAGAAGGAGCTGGCCAGCATCTCTTCGATGCGCTCGGCCGAGCAGGTGCAGCGCTCGACGAGGTCGCGCGGCTCGAACACGCGCACCCCGGTCTCGTGATAGAGCCGGAACAGCAGCTGCTCGGGCGACACCGAAGGATCGGCGAGCTCGGAATCCTCGACCGTCGCCAGGAGCGTGCGTGCCTCGGTCCAGCCATCGGCCTCGACGAAATCAGGGTCGGCGGTCTCGGGATTGGCGAAATCGCCGTCGCCGGGCAAATCGGCCATCACGGCCTGACCGTGCTCGGGCAGATGCTGGATCAGGATGCCGCCGGCATGCCAGCGCGCGCGCGGCGCACCGCGCTCGGTCAGCTCGCCAACGGCCAGCCGCACCTGGGTCGGGATCTGCTCGGACTGTAGGAAATAGGTATGCGCCACATCCTCCAGCGAGCCGCCATCGAGGGGCACGATGCCCTGATAGCGCTCCATATGCGTGCCCTGGTCGATGGTCATGGCGAGATGGCCGTGCCCCAGCAATTCGCCCGGACCCGCTCTGCCGGCCGCCTCGGCCTCGGCCAGCGCCTCGGCGTCGAAGCGGGCATAGGCGCGCAGCCCGTCCGGCGTCTCGTAGTCGACGACGATCAGGTTGACCGGGCCGTCGGTCTGGGTCTGCAGGATGAACCGTCCGTCGAATTTCAGCGACGAGCCGATCAGCGCGGCCAGCGTCACCGCCTCGCCGAGCAGGCGCGCCACCGGCTCCGGATAAGCGTGCCGGCGCAGGATGGTGTCGAGCGCCGCCCCCAGCTGCACGACGCGCCCGCGCGTGTCGAGCTTGTCGAGCGTGAAGGGCACGACGGCGTCGTCGCCGGTCTCCGGGCGGTCGAGGCCGAAGCCGGCGCTGAGGCTTGCGGGCATGGCAATGGGTTCCGTCGTCATCTCGAAGTCCTTTCAGGGTAACCCGTCAAGGCGCGCGTTGCTACCGCCCGGGCGAAGCCGGGGCGACAGCGGATTTCGGGCGAGCCGATGGGAACGCTCTAGTTGGTCGCGACCCCGAAGGCCCAGCACAAAACGGCCTTCTGGGCATGAAGGCGATTTTCGGCCTCGTCCAGCACCACCGATTGCGGCCCGTCGATCACCGCGTCGGTGACCTCGTCGCCGCGATGGGCGGGCAGGCAGTGCATGAACAGGGCGTCCTTGTTCGCCA
>JAEWHZ010000102.1 GCA_023387585.1 Pseudomonadota bacterium | reverse complement strand
GGCGGCGGGTGAGCTGAACCGAAACCGGGATCGCGCGTTAGGCAGGTTCCAAGCGTCAAACACAGGACTATTTCCATGTCCCGCAACGGTCTTTATGCCGTCATCGCCGTTCTCGCCGTCGCCCTGGTGGGGATCGGCATCTATGTCTATCAGCAGCAGCAGAGCCAGCCTTCGCTGGAAATCCGCGTCGACGAAACCGGATTGACCGTGGACGGCAATGGCTGAAGCGGATTGGGCTGAACCGGACCGGATCGAGGGATTGCGCACAGCGCTCGAGGTCGAGCTCGGCCGGCAGGGCGTGGTGGGGGCGGATGCGGACCGGCTGGCCCGCATCGCTTTCGAATGGATCGAGGGCCCGGCACCTCCGCCCGCCCAGGGCAAGCGGCCGGAAGAGCTCAATTCGACGAATGACGATTAGGCTGGCGGGAACCTCTGTTTAATCAATGCCATAGCAAAACAGAGGTCCCCGCATGCGCGGATGGCCCGTGGATGGTTTTGAGAAAATCGTTCGCAGGCGTTTCAAGCGCGGATTGAAGCGATCCAGCGCTTATTCCGCCGCTACGGCGCCATGCCGGGCATGCGCATCGATTGCGGCGATGCGGGCCGATTCGGGGTCGTCGAACTCGGCGCCGTCAATGGCGAAGGCCGGCAGCTTGACCGCGATGAACCGGTAGCGCCGGTTCTGGCGCACGAGGACGCCAACCGGCTGGCCGGCGACATCGATCACGATGGGGCGCGGACTGTCGGAGGCCGCGGGGGCAGGGGCGTGCATCATGCATTGGCTTTCGAAAGCGTCTCCAGGCTGCCCTGCGACACCGGCTTTTGTTTGTCGCGTTTTCCGATTCTCGCCGGAAACGCTCCAAGCCGCGTGCTGAGCAATAAACGCCTGGGGATTTATGAGAAACTGAAGACGACGAGGTGACGAGAGGTCACATTCGTTTCGACAGGCGATCCCATCGGCAAATGCCGGCTTTTCGCTCAATGCATACCCGGCCGGTGCCACGCCAAACGGCTACGATAGCGGGAATCGTCATCGCGTTCTCCTCTGCGTGCGGTGGGTCGGGACGACCGGGGGACCCGGCCGAGGCAAAACATAGTCGAGCCGCCGGCGCTTGGCCAGAGACTTCCATCGTATTTTTTCGATGCGGGACGAGAAATCGTGCTGCGTCAGGGCGCAACGGCAGAACGATATGACGAAAGACTCAGCCGGCGAGAGATTCAGCCGGCGAGGCCGTGGCGGCGGCTGAGCTCGTCGAGATCGACCAGCGGGCGGGCCCCGACATGGCTGATGACCTCGGCGGCGGCAAGGCAGCCGGTGCGCAGGGCGTGCTCGAGCGTCTGTCCGCGCGCGATCGAGAGCAGGAAGCCGGCGGCGAACAGATCGCCGGCGCCGGTGGCGTCGACGACGCGCTCGACGGGGAAGGCGGGGACGGAGACGATCTCACCATTATGCACCGCCATGGCGCCCTCGGCGCCCATGGTGATGGCGGCGAGCTCGGCATGCTGGGCGACGGCGCGCACCGCCTCGCCGAGATCGTCGGTGCGGTACAGCGCCTTGATCTCGTTGACGTTGGCGAAGACGTAGTCGATGGTCTTCGACTGGATCAAGTCGAGAAATTCGTCGCGGTAGCGGTCGACGCAGAAGGGATCGGACAGGGTGAAGGCGGCGGCGCGCTCGTGCTTGTGGGCGTAATGGGCCGCCTTGATGAAGGCCTTCTTGGCCTCGACCGGGTCCCACAAGAACCCTTCCATATAGGTGACGGTCGAAGCCCCGATCTCATCCTCGAAGATGTCGTCCTCGGTGAGCTGGTGGCAGGCGCCGAGATAGGTGTTCATGGTGCGCTCGCCGCCGGGGGAGACGAGGATCATCGAGCGCGCGGTGTGGGCGCCGTGGATCAGCCGGCTGGTGCCGTAATGGACGCCGATGGCGGTGAGGTCCTCGGCGAAGACGTCGCCGAGCTCGTCCTCGGACACCTTGCCGACAAAGGCGCCGCGCCCGCCGAGCGAGGCGATGCCCGCGGCGGTGTTGGCGGCCGAGCCGCCGGAGATCTGCTGCTTGTCCTCGGGCATGCGCCGGTAAAGATCGGCGGCGCGCTCGGCATCGATCAGATGCATGATGCCCTCTTCCATGCCCTCGGCTTCGAGAAAGCCGTCCGGCAGGGGGGCGATGATATCGACAATGGCATTCCCGATGGTCAGGACATCGAAACGGCTTCCGGCCACCGGCAGCTCCGAGGGAAGGTCAGGACAAACGCGACAGGACTAGCCCGATTGCGCGGCGGCGACAACCGGGGATTGTTGGCCGGCGCCGGGGCAGGTTAGGGTCGCCGTACAGGCCGGATGGAGGAGGAGAAGTTCCATGCTCGATATCGCGCTTGCCTATCTGCACCATCTGGCGGTGTTCGGGCTGGTGGGGCTGCTCTGCGCCGAGCTGGTGCTGGTGCGGCCGGGGCTCGACGCGGCGCAGGCGCGCCGGGTGGCCGTGCTCGACGGAGCCTATGGCGGGCTCGCCGGGCTGGTGATCGTCGCCGGCCTGCTGCGGGTGTTCTTCGGCGACAAGGGCTGGGGCTTTTACGCCGGCAGCCATGTGTTCTGGACCAAGATGGCGCTGTTTCTCGCCCTGGGGCTGGTGTCGATCATCCCGACCATGACTTTCCTCAAATGGCGCCGGGCCGCGGAGGCGGTGCCGGAGGACGAGATCCGGCGTGCGCGCCGCTTCATCCATGTCGAATTGCTGATCGTGGCGCTGATCCCGCTGGCGGCGGCGGGCATGGCGCGGGGGTATTAGGGCGCCGGCGTTTTCGGCTCGAAGCGGCACCAGATGGCGATGGGGCAGCGCCAGCATTCGGGCTTGCGCGCCTTGCACAGATAGCGCCCGTGCAGGATCAGCCAGTGATGGGCGTGCAGCATGTATCTTGCCGGCACGATCTTCATCAGCCCGCGCTCGACCGCGAGCACGGTGTTGCCGGGCGCCAGACCGGTGCGGTTGGCGACGCGGAACAGATGCGTGTCGACGGCGATGGTCGGCTGGCGGAAATGGATGTTGAGCACGACATTGGCCGTCTTGCGCCCGACGCCGGGCAGGGCCTCGAGCGATTCGCGGTCGGACGGCACCTCGCCGCCGTGCCTGTCGATCAGCTGCTGGGAGAGCAGGAAGACGTTGCGCGCCTTGTTGCGATAAAGCCCGATGGTGCGGATGTGCTCGCGGATCGCGTCCTCGCCCAGCGCCACCATGGCGGCGGGGTTGGGGGCGAGACGGAACAATTCCTTCGTGGCGCGATTGACGCCTTGATCGGTGGCCTGCGCCGACAGCACCACCGCGACCA
>JAEWHZ010000098.1 GCA_023387585.1 Pseudomonadota bacterium | reverse complement strand
GCCGCACTGGGCGAAGGCGAGGCCGGGAGCAAGGGTCAGGGCCAGCGCGGCAGCACCGGCCCGGATCAGGTTTTTCGTCGTCAAGTCGTCAGGCTCGTTTGTTGTTTGTGACGCCGGCCCGCCTAGTGAGGGGTCATGGTCCGAATGTGGCCGCCCCCGCCGCCGATCGGAAAACGCCACAATTCGCGGGTGCCGAAACCCGGTTGAAACGAAGATTGGCGCCACCTTGAGGCCGCAATTGCGCAAAAGATTTTCGCCGGTCCGCCGATTCGGCTGGCCCCGGTCCTGATTTCGCCCGGAGCAGAAAAATCGAATCCCGACTGTCGCCCCATGGCCACAGCCCGGCGTCAACCGCCCCGAATCATGGAACCCTGCCCGATTCGGGCAATCAGCGCCGGGCGCGCGTGGCCGAGCTCAGCGCCACCGCCATCAGGATCAGCAGCCCCACCAGCACCTGGCGCAGATAGGAATCGACGTTCATCTGCGTCAGCCCGTTGTCGAGCACGCCGAGCACCAGCACGCCGGCGACGGTGGCGAGGATGCGCGCCTCGCCGCGCTCGCTCATGCTCATGCCCAAAAACACCGCGGCGATGGCGTTGAGCATCAGCCCGCTGCCCTGGGTGGGATTGGCCGAGGCGACGCGCGCCGCATACATCAGCCCGCCGGCGGCGGCGAACAGGCCCGTCAGCGCGAAGGCGGCGAGCCGCAGCCGCTTGACCGCGACCCCCGCCAGATGCGCCGCCTCCATATTGCCGCCTATCGCATAGAGCCGGCGCCCGAACACCGTCTGCTCCAGCAGCACCCAGACCAGCAGGACGACGCCGATGGCGATCAGCGTCAGGTTCGGCACGGTGACCGCCACCCCGCCGAACTCCCCCAGCCCCAGCCCGCCGCGCGCGAATTCGCCGAACGCCGGGGGAAGCGAGGAGCCCGAAATCGTCCGCCCGCCCGACAGGATGAAGGCGAGGCCGGAAAATATCGTCAGCGTCGCCAGCGTGGCGACGAAGGGCAGGATGCCGATCAGGCTGACCATGATTCCGTTGAACACCCCGCCCGCGAGCCCGATGCCGAGCGCGGCGATGAGCGCGAGCCACAGCGGCTGGCCCGACGCCATCAGCAGCGCGGCGACGATGCCGGCAAGGCTCGCCATCGAGCCGACCGAAAGGTCGAAATCGCCCATCACCATGACGATGGTCATGCCGGCGGCCACCACCATCAGCATCGAGACCTGCTGGGTGACGTTGAGCAGGTTGCGCGCCGTCGGGAAGGTGTTGGGCAGCATGATGGTGAAGATGACGACGATGGCGGCAAAGCCGATCAGCGTGCCGTAGCGGCGCAGGAAGACGAGCATCAGCTGGCGGTCCGGAGCGAGGGTTCCCGCCCGTAGCAGAGATTGACCAGCTCGTCTTCCCCGAGCCCTTCGGCGTCCACCATCGAAGCGATCCGCCCCTCGCGCAGCACGGCGATGCGGTCGGCCATGCCCAGCAGCTCGGGCAGGTCGGAGGAGGCGAGGATCACGGCGACGCCCTCGGCGGCCAGCTCGCGCAGGCTGCGATAGATGTCGAATTTCGCCCCGACATCCACCCCGCGCGTCGGCTCGTCGAGCAGCACCAGCCTCGGCCTGCCGCCCAGCGCCCGCGCGAACACCACCTTTTGCTGGTTGCCCCCGCTCAATTCGCCGACCAGCTGCCCCGGCCCCGCCGATTTGAGCCGCATGATCTCGCCCAGCGACGTCGCAAAAGCACGCTCGCGCCGCCGGTCGAGCCAGGTGCCGGCGCGGCTTTGTAGTCCGAGATGCGCCAGCGTCACGTTCTCGAAGATCGGCCGGCGCATCATCAGCCCCTCGCTGCGCCGCTCGCGCGGCACATAGGCCAGCCCGCTTGCCCAGGCATCGCCCGGCCCGCCCGGCCGGTAGGGCGAGTCGCCGAGCCGCATCGTCCCGGCGCGCAGCTTCAGATCGCCGAACACCGCGCGCAGCACCTCGCGCTGCCCGGCGCCCGAAAGCCCCGCCAGCCCCAGCACCTCGCCCTCATGCACATCGAAGGACAGCGGCCCAAACCCCGCCCCCTCGATATCGCGCACCGACAGCACCACCCGTTCGCCCGGCGGCTTCGCCCGTGCCGGATAGGCCTCATCGACGCGGCGCCCGATCATCATCGCCACCAGATCGTCATGGGTGATGTCGGCAAGCTGCCCGCTGTCGATCGAGCGTCCGTCGCGCAAGACCGTCGCCCGGTCGCACAGCGCCATCACCTCGTCGATCCGGTGCGAGACATAGATGACCGAATCCCCGTGCTCGCGGATGCGCCGCAGCGCCGCGAACAGGCGCTCGCTCTCCTCGCGCGTCAGCGCCGCCGTCGGCTCGTCCATCACATAGAGCCGCGCATCGTCGAGCAGCGCGGCGCAGATGCGCACCAGCATCTGATCGCCCAGCTTCAGCCGCCCCAGCGCCTGCGCCGGATCGATATGGGTGATGCCGAGCCGGTCGAGCGCCTTCTGCGCCCCGGCGTTCAGCGCCCGCCAGTCCACCAGCTGGCCGAACCGCCGTGGATAGGCGCGGCCCATGAAAATGTTCTCGGCCACCGACAGCGTCGGCACCACGTTGAACTCCTGGTGGATGAAGCGCAGCCCGAGCCGATAGGCGGCCTTGGGTGAATCGATATGCGCCACCTGCCCGTCGACCGCGATCGTGCCGCCATCGGGCGCCACCACCCCGGCGAGTATCTTGATCAGCGTCGACTTGCCGGCGCCGTTCTCGCCCATCAGCGCGTGGATTTCCCCGCGCCGCACGTTCAGATCGACCTCCGCCAGCGCCGGCACGGCGCCATAGGCTTTTCTCAGCCCCGAGATCGCGAGCAGGGGGCCCGTCATCGGTGCGGACAACGGCCCGAAACCCTTATTCCTGGTCGGCGTTGGCGGCGGTGATCAGCCGCGTCGGCACATAGATCACCGACTGGCGGATTTCCTCGCCCGACAGCGCCCGCGCCACCGCCTCGGCGGTCGCCGTGCCGATGCCAGAAAAGTCCTGCGCCACCGAGGCCTCGAAATTGCCGCCCGCCGCGATCGCCTCGCGCGCCTGCGGATTGGCGTCGATGCCGGTGATGACGATGCCCTCGCCCTCGCGCCCCGCCGCCTCGATGGCCTGCAGCGCGCCCAGCGCCGGCTGGTCCCAGGCCGCCCAGACGGCGGCGATGCTGCCCGGCTCCGGATTTGCGGCGAGGATCGCCTCCATCTTGGCGCGGCTGTCGGCGATGCCGCCATCCGACACGTCCGGCGTCACCCGGTCGAGCACGTTGATGCCGGCGAAATTGCCGAATACTGCATCGGCGATCACGCCGCGCACCTGCACCGGCGGGAAGGCGTCGAACACCAGCAGCACCACATTGCCCTCGCCATTGATGCGGTCGGCGACATAGGTCGCGGTCTCCGCCGCCATGGCATAGCCGTTCGAGGTGACGTTGGTGACCAGCAGCGGATGCGCCCCCGCATCCATGCCGAACACCGGGATGCCGGCCGCGTCCGCCGCCGCCAGCCCGGCCTCGACCTGGCCCGGATCGACATTGATGACGATGGCGTCGACCTGCTGGGTCACCATGTCTTCTATGCGGCTGATCACGGCAGCGACGTCGCCTGCCGTGTCGATGACGTTGACCTCTAGATCGCTTTCCGCCGCCGCCGCCTCGAAGGCTTCGACATAGAACTGCGTGCCCGGCTGCGCCATATAGGGCGTGACGATCGCCACCCGCGACTGCGCCACCGCCGCCCCGCCCGTCAGGGCGCTCGCCATCACCGCGAGGCCGACACCGGCCATCATCTGCTTGACACGCATCTTGGAATTGCCCTCCTGATCCCGCTTGCCGTTTCGCGACCGGCGGGCGTTCTGCTTGTGCTCCGGCGCACTATAGGGGCTTGAGGCAGGGCGGCAAGCGGATTTGGGGAGTGCCTTTATGGCCGACACATGCCTGATCGGCATCGACGTGGGAACCACCGCCACCAAGGCGGTGCTGATCGATGCACGCGGCAAGAACCTGCTCGAATTCACCCGCCCGCACGCCACGACGCGCCCCGGTCCGGGCGCCGCCGAGCAGGACCCGGAGGCCTGGATGGACAGCGTGCTCGCCGCGCTGGCGCAGTTTTCCGGACAGGCCGATCTGTCCGGCCTCGCCGGCATCGGGCTGTGCTCACAGGTCAACACCCATGTCTTCGTCGGCGCCGACGGCCTGGCGCTCGCCCCCGCCATCACCTGGCAGGACACCCGCGCCGCCCCCGATGCCGCAGCGCTTGAATCGCGCGTCACGGCCGCCCGGAAAACCGAATGGTTCGGCGGCCCGGTGCCGATCGACGCCAGCCACGCTCTGTCGCGCATGGCCTATTTCGCCCGCACCGCGCCCGATCTCTATGCCGCCACCCGCCATGTGCTGCTGCCCAAGGATTACTGCATCGCAAGGCTGACCGGCGAGGTCGCCGCCGATCCGGTCGCCGCCGTCGGCCTCGTCGACCGGGCAGGGCGCTACGTACCCGAACTGCTCGATCTCGTCACCGGCGCCGCCGGGCGCCTGCCGGCCTTGTTCCCCTTCCAGCACGTCGCCGGCCGCATCCGCCCGGGCCTGCCCTGCGCCGGCGTGCCGGTGGTGGTCGGCGCCATGGATGCCTGGGCCGGCATGTTCGGCTGCGGCGTCGTCGGCGATGGCGAGGCCATGCTGCAATCGGGCACCAGCGAGGTCCCCGGCATCGTCTCGTCCCGCGTCGTGCCCACCCCCGGCGTCGTGCTGTTCTCCCCCTACCAGGGCATCGTCATGCATGCCGCGCCCACCCAGGCCGGCGGTGCCGCCTTCGCCTGGCTGTCGCGCCTTCTCGGCCGCTTCCCGGCCGAGCTGTCCGCGCTGGCCGCCAAAGTGCCGCACGATGCAGCCATCCCGCTGTTCACCCCGCATCTGTCCGGCGAGCGCGCCCCGATCTGGGATTCCGCCGCCCGCGCCGGCTTCGCCGGCATCGACGCCGCCGCCGGGCCGGGCGAGATGGCGCTGGCGGTGATGGAGGGCGTCGCCCATTCCGTGCGCTGGGCCTTCGAGGCGCTGGAAGCCTCCTCGGGCGGTCCCATCACGCTGGTTTCCACCGGCGGCGGCGGCGCCCGCTCCGATGTCTGGTGCCAGCTCAAGGCCGATGTGCTGGGCAAGACGCTTCGGCGCACCTTCGTCCCCGATGTCGCTGCCCTCGGCGCCGCCATCCTCGCGGGCGTCGGCTCCGGCGTCTTCGCCGGCCTCGCCCCGGCCGTGCGCGGCCTTGTCGGCTATGAGCGTGAATTCACCCCCGATCCGGCCCGCGCCCCGCACTATGCCGAGCGCTTCATGCGCTACCGCCAGCTCTATGAGGCGCTGCGCCCGTTCGGCGCCGGGAATTGAATGTCGGGGCGTC
>JAEWHZ010000059.1 GCA_023387585.1 Pseudomonadota bacterium | reverse complement strand
CGGGCGCGCAGGCGCGTGATGACGTGATCGCCGCGCTCGGTTTCGCCCAGATGATAATCGGTGATGACGAAATCGAAGGCGTCGGGCGCCCAGTCGCCGTCATAGCGGGCGCTGGCGGTGACCGAGCAGCCCCAGCGCGCCAGCAGCTGGGCAGTGGAATTGCGCACGTCATGCGCATCGTCGAGCACCAGCACGCGCAGCCCGCGCAGGCGCTCGTGATGGAGGCGCGGCGGGGTGGCGCGCTGCGCGGTCGCGCCGGGCGAGCAGGGTCGCAGGTCGGCGATGAAGAAGGCCGAGCCGGCGCCCGGGCGCGAGCGCAGGCCGGCCCGCATATGCTGCAGCCGCGCCAGCCGCGAGACGATGGACAGACCGAGCCCGAGGCCCTCGGCGGGCATGCCCGTGGGGCGGCTGAGCTGCACGAATTCCTTGAAGATGCGCTTCTGGTCGGCCGGGGTGATGCCGGGGCCGGTGTCGTGCACCTCGATGGAGAACAGCCCGCCATGCCGGCGCACGCCGATGAGGACGCGGGCGCCGGGCGCGTATTTTATGGCGTTTGAGACGAGGTTCTGTACCATGGCGTGCAGCAGCGCCGGGTCGGTGTCGGCCCACAGGCGCGTCGGCACGAGGCGCAGGGTAACGCCGCGCTGGCGTGCGGCCTCGCTGCCCTGGCGCACCACCTCGGCGAGGATGTCGCCCACCGGCGTCGGGACCGGATTGGGGCGCACCCGGCCGACGTCGAGCGCCGACAAATCGAGCAGCGAGCGGCACAGGCGCGACAGGGTTTCGAGCGAGAAGTCTATGTTGCGCAGGATTTCCTGGCCCTCACGGCCGACGCGCATGCCCTTGAGGCATTCGATGAACAACCCGATGGCGTGGATGGGCTGGCGCAGATCGTGGCTGGCCTGGGCAAGGAAGCGCGATTTTTCCGCATGCGCCTCGTCGAGCCGCTGGCTGGTGCGGTTGAGCTCTTCCATGCGCTCGACCAGCATGCGGTTGAGGTCGACATTCTGCGACACGAAACGCTCGAGACGCAGCGCGAGAATGGTGAGGATGCCGGCATAGAGCAGCATCATGATGCCGGTGGCGATCGAGCCGGCGCCGTTGCCGCGGGTGAAATAGGCGATGGCGAGCAGCGGCATGGCTGTCCAGATCGCCGACATGCAGGAGCGCAGGAAGGCGTGCTGCGAGGAGACGGCGCCGAGTGCGGTGCCGCCCAGCACCAGGGTGTAGAAGGTCAGGATGCTGCTATTGGCGCCGGCGGCGAGGATGGCGCCGCCGCCCCAGAACAGGCCGGCGACGCAGACGATGCCGGTATGCAAGCGCCCGAACAGCGATGCGATGCCCGGTCGCTCGCGGGCCCGCAGATAGCGCATGGCGATCCACAGCATGGCCAGCGTGACCACGATCATGCCGGCGGACCACAGATAGGGCCACAGGCCCAGATCGGCCTGGATGAGGGTGACGCTGGCGAGGATGGTGACGCACAGATGCACCAGCCAGGAGCTGGTCGACAGGGCGGCGACATAGTCGAGCCGCCAGTCGGGGCCGATGCGGCCGTCCTGGGTGACGGCGCTGGGGCCGTCGAGAAAGAGACGCTGGGACAGGCGAGCGGCGAAGGTTCCGGGGGAGGAAGCGCGTTCGGACGGGGCCTGCGGCTCGGGCGCAGACGTGTGCGAGGCGCGGATCGTGACGCCGCGCACAACAGGCTCCAAGGTTTCGGTCACGTGCGCATTCCAGTCGCCCCGCGCCATCAAATCCGGCAGTTTCGCATTCTGTCTTTGTTAGCAAGTCTTTAAGACACTGCCAAGAAAACCGATATGGCATGCTTACCGGCGCCGGCCGGTTCAGGCGATCTCGTCCAGCCTTACCCAGCGGCGCAGGCGGGCGGAGAGGGCCAGGGCCTCGACGGTGCGCTCGATGGCGTAGCCGGCTTCGAAATCGATGATGGTCGCGGGCCGGCCGGCGATGGCGGTGAGGATTTCGCGGGCCTCGATGATCTTGAGGTCGTTGAAGCCGAGCCCGTGGCCGGGAGCGGGCACGAAAGCGGCGTAGGGCGGGTGCGCGGGGCCGGCGAGGATCTGTGTGAACCCCTGGTCGCCACCGCCGGTGCGGTAGAGCTGGAGCTCGTTCATGCGCTCCTGGTCGTAGGCGATGGTGCCGGCGGAGCCGAAGATCTGGATGGCGATACGGCCCTTGCGGCCCCAGGCAGCGCGGTTAACGGCGAGCAGGCCGGTGACGCCGGCGTCGAATTCCATGAGCGCGGTGGCGATGTCGTCGGTCTCGACGGGGCGGTCGCCCGCGGGGGAGGGGCGGGTGGCGTAGGGTTTTGCGGTGAGGGCGGTGACAGCGGTTGGGGTGCCGGTTATCGCTTGCAGAAGGGACAAGGGGTGGACGGCGAAGTCGTCGAGCGCGCCGTGGCCGGAGGCAGCCTCGCTCTTGAGGCCGATGGGGGCGGCGGGGTCGGCCATGAAATCCTCGTCCATCTCGACGCGGACATGGTTGACGGTGCCGATGGCGCCCTGGGCGATCAGGGCGCAGGCGTGACGGATGACGGGGTTCTGGATGTAATTGTAGCCGAGCGCGGTGATGCGGGCGGAGGCGCGGGCGGCGTCGCGCATGCGGCGGGCGTCGTTGAGTTTCGTGGCCATCGGCTTTTCGCACCACACATGCTTGCCGGCCGCGAGGGCGGCAAGCGCCATTTCGGCGTGGAAGGCGTTGGGCGTGGTGATCGAGACGATCTCGACCTCGGGGTCGGCGATCAGTTCGCGCCAGTCGCCGGTGGCGCGGGCAAAGCCGAGTTTTTCCGCGCGGTCTTCGGCGCGGGCGGCGTCGATCTCGGCGAGATGGACGAGGCGTGGATGCGGCACATCGGCGAACACGGCGCCGACATTGCGCCAGGCGAGCGCGTGGCATTTGCCCATATAGCCGGTGCCGATCAGCCCGACCCCGATGCCGCGACCGCCCATACGCGCCTCCCCCCGCATGAACCGGATATTCCATAGACGGAACGGTTGTGGCGGTGCAAGTTGGCGCGCCGACAAGGAGGTTTTCGCGCATGAATGACGGGCCGACCGATTTCGCCGGGCTCGAGCAGCGGTTTTTCGGCTTGCGCGACGGGCTGCCGCGGCGGCTGTCGCAGGTTGGGCATTTCGTGATGGCGCATGCGGACGAGGTGGCGTTCGGCACGGCGGCGGCGATGGCGCAGCAGGCAGGCGTGCAGCCTTCGACGCTGGTGCGTTTCGCGCAGGCCATGGGTCTCGATGGCTATTCGAGCCTCCAGCGGCTGTGCCAGGGGCGGATGCGCCGGCGCGTGTCGGGCTATGCCGAGCGGCTGGAGGCAGCGGGGGACGAGGCTGGCGCGGAGTTTCTGGGCGGCTTTCTCGATGCCGGGCAGCGCTCGCTGGAGCTGGCGCGCGCGGCCATCGCCCCAGAAGCCTTCGAGGCGGCGAGCGCGACGCTGGCCGGGGCGCGCACCATCTATCTGCTCGCCTGGCGCCGCGCCTATCCGGTGGCGGCGGCCATGTCCTATGCCTTCGGGCAGGCCGGCATAAGTTCGGTCGAGGCGATGACGCCGGCGGGGAACCACGAGGCGCTAGCGGGACTGGCCAGCCCCGAGGATGCGGCGCTCGCCATCAGCTTTTCGCCCTATGCCACGGAAACCGCGGCGCTGGCGCAGCAGATGGCAGGGCGCGGCGTGCCGGTCGTGGCGCTGACCGACTCGGCCTTCTCGCCGCTCGCCGCCTGTGCCTCGGTGTGGCTGACGGTGGCCGAGGCGGACCATGCCGGCTTCCGCTCGCTGTCGGCCAGCATGGCCGTAGCGCTGGCGCTGAGCGTCGCCGTGGCCGACCGGCGGCGCATGGAATGAATGTTCCATATTGACCCTGCAATGGAACTCGTGGTTCCTGACCGGGAATTGCGGAGGCAAGCGTGAGCGACAAGACACTCGACGTCATCACCATCGGGCGGTCCTCGGTCGATCTCTACGGCCAGCAGATCGGCACGCGGCTGGAAGACATCGCCAGCTTTGCCAAATCGGTCGGCGGCTGCCCATGCAACATCGCGGTGGGCACGGCGCGGCTGGGGTTGAAATCGGCGCTGCTGACGCGGGTCGGCAACGAGCAGATGGGCCGGTTCATCCGCGAGCAGCTTGCGCGCGAGGGCGTCGAGACCAGGGGCATCGTCACCGATCCCGAGCGGCTGACGGCGCTGGTGCTGCTGGCGGTCGAGGGCGAGGGCGTCTCGCCGATGATTTTTTATCGCACCGACTGCGCCGACATGGCGCTGGACGAGGGCGATATCGACGAGGCTTTTATCGCCTCGGCGCGGGCCATCGTTGTGACGGGCACGCATTTCTCGCAGGACAAGCCCCGGGCGGCGCAGCGCAAGGCGATCCAACTGGCCAGGGCCAATGGCGCCCGTGTGGTGTTCGACCTTGATTATCGCCCGAACCTTTGGGGGCTGGGCGGGCACGAGGCGGGGTTCGACCGCTTCAAGGCTTCGGCGCGGGTGACAGAGGTTTATCGCTCGGTGCTGGCCGATTGCGATCTGATCGTCGGTACCGAGGAAGAGGTGTTCATCGCCTCGGGCGAGACCGGGATCGCGGCGGCACTGCGGGCCATCCGCGCCGTGAGCGACGCGACCATCGTCCTCAAGCGCGGGCCGATGGGCTGCATCGTCTATGATGGAGCGATCCCGGACGAGCTGGAAGACGGCGTAGTCGGGCAGGGGTTTCCGATCGAGGTCTATAACGTGCTCGGGGCAGGGGACGCCTTTTTATCCGGCTTCCTGCGCGGCTGGCTGACGGGCGAGGATCACGCGGTGTCGGCGACCTGGGCCAATGCCTGCGGGGCGATGGCGGTGTCGCGGCTGATGTGCGCGCCGGAATATCCGAGCTGGACCGAGTTGCGGCACTTCCTCGACAAGGGCAGCCCCGTGAAGGCGCTGCGAAAGGACGAGGTGCTGAACCATATCCACCGCGCCACCACGCGGCGGCGCGAGATTCCGCGCTTGATGGCGCTGGCGATCGACCATCGCAGCCAGCTCGAGGCGCTGTGCGGCGGCGATGCGAAGAAGATCGCGCGGCTCGACGCCTTCAAGCTGCTGGCGCTGAAGGCGGCGGTGAAGGTGGCCGACGGGCGGCCGGGCTTCGGCATGCTGCTCGATGAGACCTATGGGCGCTCGGCGCTGTTCGAGGCGGTGCAGCACGATCTGTGGATCGCGCGGCCGGTGGAGAAGCCGGGCTTGCGGCCGCTGGAGTTCGAGTTCGGGTCCGATCTCGGATCGCGTCTGGTGGAATGGCCGATCGAGCATTGCGTCAAGGCGCTGTGCTTCTTTCGGCCCGACGACGATGCGGAATTGAAGCGCCAACAGATTGAGCGGCTAACGGCGGCGCAGCAGGCGGCCCGGGGTATCGGGCGCGAATTGCTGATCGAGATCATCGCCAGCAAGCACGGGGCGGTGGACGACCACACCACGGCCACGGTGCTGCGCGAGCTTTATGCTGCCGGGTTGAAGCCGGACTGGTGGAAGCTGGAGCCGCAGCCGAGCCCGGCGGCCTGGGCGGCGGTAGACGCGGCGATCGCGGAGGGCGACGACTATTGCCGTGGCGTGGTGATGCTGGGGCTCGAGGCACCGCAGGCGGAGCTAGAACAGGCTTTCACCACGGCCAAGACGGCGCGCAGCGTGCGCGGCTTTGCGGTTGGGCGCACCATCTTCGCCGAGGCGGCGGCGGATTGGCTCGACGGCTGTATCGATGATGAACACGCCGTGGAGGCGATGGCCGAGCGGTTCGCGGCGCTGGTCGCCGCCTGGCAGGGTTGAGGGAGGAATACCGTGGCGGAACAGAAAACGATCCGATTGACCATGGCGCAGGCGCTGGCACGGTTCCTGGCGGCGCAGAAGACGGTGGTCGGCGGCGAGGCGGTGCCGATCTTCGGTGGCGTATGGGCGATCTTCGGGCATGGCAACGTGGCCGGGCTCGGTGAGGCGCTCTATGGCGTGCGCGAAGAACTGCCGACCTATCGCGGGCAGAACGAGCAGGGCATGGCCAATGCCGCCGTGGCCTATGCCAAGGCGAGTTTCCGGCGCCGCTTCATGGCGGTGACCAGTTCCATCGGGCCGGGAGCGCTGAACATGGTGACCTCGGCGGCGCTGGCGCATGTGAACCGGCTGCCGGTGCTGCTGCTGCCGGGCGACGTGTTCGCCAATCGTGGGCCCGACCCGGTTCTGCAGCAGGTCGAGGACTTTTCTGACGGCACGGTTTCGGCGAACGACTGCTTCCGGCCGGTGAGCCGGTATTTCGACCGCATCACGCGGCCCGAGCAGATCATCGTTGCCTTGCGGCGCGCCATGCAGGTGCTGACCGACCCGGCCGAGTGCGGGCCGGTGACGCTGAGCCTCTGCCAGGACGTGCAGGCGGAGGCCTATGATTATCCCGAGAGCTTCTTTGCCGAGAAGGTGTGGACGCCGCGCCGGACGATGCCGGACGCGGACGAGTTCGCCGAGGCGGCGGCGGCGATCCGGCAGGCCAGGCGCCCGGTGATCATCGCCGGGGGCGGGGTGCTGTATTCGGAGGCGAGCGCGGAGCTTTCCGATTTTGCCGAGGCGCATGGCGTGCCGGTGATGGAGACGCAGGCGGGCAAATCGAGCCTGCCGCATGCGCACCGGTTCAACATGGGCAGCGTGGGGGTGACGGGCAGTTCGGCGGCGAATGTGCTGGCGGAAGAGGCCGATCTGGTGCTCGCCGTGGGCACGCGGCTGCAGGATTTCACCACCGGAAGCTGGGCGCTGTTCAAGGACGAGGGAGTAAGAATCGTCGGGTTGAACGTCCAGCCTTTCGATGCGCTGAAGCATGGCGCGCTGCCGCTGGTGGCGGATGCGCGCGAGGGGCTTCGGGCCTTGGACGTTGCTTTAGCCGGTTGGCAGGTTGATTCCGAATGGACCGCCAAGGCCCTGGCGGAAAAAGAGGATTGGCTGGTGGCGGCGGATGCGGCGACGGCGGCGACCAATGCCGAGCTGCCGTCCGATGCGCAGGTGATCGGGGCGGTGCAGCGCGGGCGACCGAAGGCGAGTTTGGTGTGCGCGGCGGGCGGACTGCCGGGCGAGCTGCACAAGCTGTGGCAGGCGCGGGGGCCGGGGAGCTACCACCTCGAATACGGCTTTTCGACCATGGGCTACGAGATCGCCGGCGGGGTCGGGGTGAAGCTGGCGCGGCCGGATGACGATGTGGTGGTGATGGTTGGGGACGGCAGCTATCTGATGCTGAACTCGGAGATCGTCAGCGCGACGTTGCTGGGGCTGCGGCTGACCATCGTGGTGCTCGACAATTCGGGCTATGGCTGCATCAACCGGCTGCAGATGGCGACCGGCGGGGCGAACTTCAACAATCTGTTCCGCGACACGCATCACGTGGCGCTGCCGGATATCGACTTCGCGGCGCATGCTTCTGCTCTGGGCGCGAAGGCGCGAAAAGTCGCTTCGGTCGGCGAGCTGGAGGCGGCGCTGGCCGAGAGCGCGGAGGCGCCGGGGGTCTCGGTGTTCGTGATCGACACGGATGCGCTGATCACCACCGAGGCGGGCGGGCATTGGTGGGACGTGGCCGTGCCCGAGGTGAGCGAGCGGCCGGAAGTGAACGCGGCGCGCAAGGCCTATGTCGAGGCGCTGCGGGCGCAGCGGGCGGGGTGATCAAGTGAAGGCCAAACTGGGCATGTCGCCCATCGCATGGTGGAACGACGATCTGCCGGAGCTGAGCGAGGACGTGTCGCTCGAGGAATGTTTGCGGCAGTCGCGTTCGGCGGGGTTCATCGGCATGGAGCTGGGGCGGCGGTTTCCGCGCGACCCGGATGTGATGCTGCCGATCCTCAGGGCGGCGGACGTGACGCTGTGTGGCGGGTGGTTCTCGGGCACGCTGGTGGACGAGGAACCGGCGGCAAACCGCGAGCGGATCGCGCCGATGATCGAATTGTTCAAGGCAGTGGGCGCGCCGTGCATCGTCTATGGCGAGGTGGGGCGCTCGATTCAGGGCGACCGGACCAGGCCGCTGGCGACGAAGCCGCGGCTGGGCGACGACGAGATGAAGGCTTATGGGCGCCGGCTCACGGCGTTCGGGGAATGGTGTGCCGAGCAAGGCATGCCGCTCGTCTATCACCACCACATGGCGGCGGTGGTGGAGACGGAGCCGGAGCTCGACGCCTTCATGACGGCTTCGGGCGAGGGGATCGGGCTGCTGCTCGATGCGGGGCACCTGGCCTTCGCGGGCGGGGACGTGCTGCGGGCGATCGACAGGCATCACGCGCGGATAAAACACGTGCACGTCAAGGATATCCGCCGGGCGGTGGTGGACGGGCTGGACCGGACGCGGCAGAGCTTTCTGGATGCCGTGGCGCTGGGGGTGTTCACGGTGCCGGGGGACGGTTCGCTCGATTTCGGCGCCATCGTCCAGCGGCTCGCCGATCATGGCTATGAGGGCTGGTTCGTCGTCGAGGCGGAGCAGGACCCCAAAAGCAATCCGCCGCTGAGAATGGCGCAGGTGGGGCATGCCGAGCTGATGCGCGTCATGCAGGCGGCGGGCTACACGGTTGCGACACAAGCGTTTCCCCAAGGCTGACGGTGCTCTAAAGATGGGGCACCAAGGAGGCGAGGCGCATGAAGGCTAACGACGTGAACTGGTTCCGCCCGTTGTGGCGGCGCGTGCTGGTGACGGGGATCGTCGCGGCGTGGTGCGTGTGGGAGTGGTTCTTCACCCGCGACCAGATCTGGGGGATCGTGACGGCCGGATTGCTGGCCTATGCGCTCTACAGCTTCTTTTACGCCTTTCCCAAGGAGGACGGCGATGGCGGCGCCTGAGCTTCGCATCCGGCCCGGCGACAGGATCGGGCTGGTGCATGACATCACCCCCCACAGCGCCGGCTGGAGCCATGTGGGCTTTTCGCTCTACCGGCTGGCGGCGGGCGATGCGGTGAACGGGGAGAGCGGGGACCGCGAGCTGTGCCTGGTGCTGGTCGAGGGCACGGCGCATATCGCGGTCGACCAGCAGGATTTCGGGCCGGTGGGCACGCGCACGAGTCCGTTCGAGGGGCCACCGGATGCCGTCTATGTGCCGGCGGGGGCGCAATGGCGGGCGGTGGCGGAGACCAATGTCGAATTGGCGGTGTGCTCGGCGCCGGGCGTACGCGGGGCCTATGCGGCGCGGCGCATTCCGCCCGGCAGCCATCAGCAGATCACGCGCGGCAAGGGCTCCAACACGCGGCTCGTCACCGACATCCTGCCCGAGACCGACCAGGCGCATGCGCTGCTGGTGGTCGAGGTGATCACGCCCAACGGCAACACTTCGAGCTATCCGCCGCACAAGCACGACACCGACAATCTGCCGGCCGAGAGCCTCTTGGAAGAGACCTATTACCACCGGTTCAACCCGGCGCAGGGCTTTGCCATGCAGCGCATCTATACCGACGACCGCAGTCTCGATGTGGCGGTGGCGGTGGAGAATGGCGACGTGAGCCTCGTGCCGCGCGGCTACCACCCGGTGGCGACCGTGCACGGCTATGACAGTTATTACCTCAACGTGATGGCCGGCCCGCATCGCACGTGGCGGTTCCACAATGCGGTGGAGCATGAGTGGATGTTGAAGTGAGGGGCTAGAGGAAGGGGTTCTGAATCCTCAGCGTGTCTTCGATGAGCAGGCCGTGATGAAGGTCCTCGGAATGGAAGGTGGTGCATTCAGCCCGAAGCGCTATGGAGATCATAAGGGCGTCAAAAATGGAAAGACGGTGCCGCCCGGCGAGCGTAAGCGCCAAGTGCAGGTCATCGGCTTCCGTTGAGACTATGCGTTCCGCCATCGCCGTCACTCTCGAGATGGCACGTGCTACTGTCGGCCAATCCATTGCAAGTTTCCGGGACGCCGCGTTCGCAAATTCGTTGAGGGTCTGTACCCCTATGACGAAGTTTGCGCTGAGCAGCCTGTCCGCTATTTCGGACCTGGGATCCTCGGAAAAGGCATAGACCAGGATGTTAGTGTCGAGAAATGGCGGCGCCATTACCGACGCCTGTTAGCCTCTTCGCGGTCAAACTTGTACCCGGGAGGCAAAGGGCGCCGCATTGCCCTGATCTCGTTCAAGATTTCTTCCCGGTTGCTCGCCGCAGATTGCTCGGCCTTGCGCCGGATTTCGACTTCTACCTCGTCGCCGGGCTTGAGGTCGAGCGCCGTCACGAGGTCATCGGGCAGCTTTACGGCCAATCCGTCGTCCATTCGTGTGATCTTCATGGCACCGGCTCCTTTACACTGAAGATAGTCGGCGTGAAGGTCCGGCGCAATGTGAGGGATCACCGCCCCTGGAACACGCTCCTGTCTGCCAGCGGGCCGGTAACGTCCGACACCCTCACCGCGCGCCCCGTTTCGGCGGATTTGAGGGCGGCTTCGGCCAGGGCGAGAGCGATGAGGCCGTCGAGGCCGCTGGGCGAGGCCGGAGATTTTGATTCAACGGCGTCGATGAAGCTGCTGATTTCGCGGGCATATGCCTCGGTATAGCGGGTCATGAAGAAGTCGTGCAGCGGCGGGCGGGTGTAGCCGGCGGCGCTGGCGATCTCGATGGAGACGGGGCGCTGGTTCTCGGCGGAGACGGCACCCTTCGAGCCGTGCACCTCGATGCGCTGGTCGTAGCCATAGGTGGCGCGGCGCGAGTTGGAGATGGTGGCGTGGCGGCCCGAGGCGGTCGATAGCATGACCGAGACGCTGTCGAAATCGCATGCCTCGCCGATGGCCTTGTCGATCAGAACCGAGCCCTGGGCCGAGACGGTGTCGATCTCCTCGCCGAGCAGGAACCGGGCCATGTCGAAATCGTGGATGGTCATGTCGCGAAAAATGCCGCCCGAGCGCTTGATGTAGTCGACCGGCGGTGCGCCGGGGTCGCGCGAGACGATGGTGACCATCTCGACCTCGCCGATCTCGCCGCGCGCGATGGTGTCCTTCACCGCCTGGAAATGTGGATCGAACCGGCGGTTGAAGCCGACCATCAGCGTGGCACCCGTCTGGTCGACCACCTTGAGGCAGGTTTTGACCCGCGCCAGGTCGAGATCGATCGGCTTTTCGCAAAAGATCGCCTTGCCGGCGCGGGCAAAGGTCTCGATCAGGTCGGCATGGGTGTCGGTGGGCGTGCAGATGACCACGGCGTCGATATCGGCAGCGGCGGGGATTTGCGCGATGTCTCGGACCTCGGCGCCATACTGGTCGGCGATGGCCTGGGCGGCGGGCGCGACGGCGTCGGAAACGGCGACGAGGCGGGCCTGGGGATTGCCGGCGATGGCGCGGGCATGGACCTTGCCGATGCGGCCGGCGCCGAGCAAAGCGAAACGAACGGTCATGGGGCTCCTCCGGGCGTGCTGTCGCCCAGCACCAAGCACCGGCGGGTATCGCGGTCAAGCGGCTGCCGGCGAGGCTCTGGCGTTTCATGCCGGGCGTCATCAGGCTGTCATATCGTCGGGTCAGGCGGAAGCATCGGGAGGCGAGATGGCACAGGCACGGCAACGGCATTCGGCCTTAGAGGTTTTCCGCGTGTTCCTCGGGCTGGGGTTGACCTCGTTCGGCGGTCCGGTGGCGCATCTTGGATATTTCCGTGAGGCCTTCGTCGTGCGCCGGCAATGGCTGGATGAGCGGGCCTATGCCGATCTCGTGGCGCTGTGCCAGTTCCTGCCGGGGCCGGCCTCGAGCCAGGTCGGCATGGGCATCGGGTTGATGCGGGCCGGCTATGCCGGCATGGCGGCGGCCTGGTTGGGCTTCACGCTGCCTTCGGCGGTAGCGATGGTCGCCTTCGCCTATGCGCTGGTCGGCTTCGGCATCGAGGACGGGGCGGGCTGGATCGCCGGGCTAAAAGCCGCCGCCGTGGCGGTGGTGGCGCATGCCGTGCTGGGCATGGCGCACAGCCTGGCGCCGGACCGCGAGCGGGCGAGCCTTGCCGTGCTCGGGCTGGCTATCGCGCTGTTGGTGCCGGGGCCGCTGGGGCAGGCCGGTGCTATCGTGGCGGCAGGCGTGGTGGGCTTCGTGTGGTTGCGGGGCGTTGGTGTCGACGCGGCGGAGGCGGACGGTTTCTCCGTGCCGGTTGGACGGGGCGTGGCCAATGTGGCGCTGGCGGTGTTTGCGGCTATGCTGGTCGGGTTGCCGCTGCTGGCGCAGTTCGGCGGGGCATGGGCGCTGTTCGACAGTTTTTATCGCGCCGGGGCGCTGGTGTTCGGTGGCGGGCACGTGGTGCTGCCGATGCTCGAGGCGGAGCTGGTGCCGGGCGGGTTGGTGACGCGCGACGTTTTTCTCGCCGGCTATGGCGCGGCGCAGGCCGTGCCCGGTCCGCTGTTCACCTTCGCCGGTTTTCTCGGCACGGTGGCGAACGGCTTGCCCGGCGCTGTGCTGGCCCTTCTGGCGATCTTCCTGCCCTCGGCGCTGCTGATCCTCGGCGGGCTGCCCTATTGGCAGCTTCTGCGCGCCTCCCCGCAGGCGCGGCGGCTGCTGGCGGGCATCAATGCCGGAGTTGTGGGGCTGCTGGCCGCGGCGCTCTACGATCCGGTGTTCACGGCCGGCATCACCTCGCCATTGACCCTCGTTCTCGCCGCCATCGCTTTCGTGCTGCTGGCGAGCTGGAAGGCGCCGGCCTGGCTGGTGGTGATCGCCGCCGGGCTGGCGGGCGCGGTGATGCTCTGACTTTTCCGCGGCGGCTGCCACGAACCGGCCATCAAAATCGGGGAAGCGCGCTGCCGAAGGTGGGGAGCAGCGCATGCGCAAGCGGGTGTGGATCGGTCTCGGGCTGGCCGCGATCGTCGGCGGCATCTGGGTGTTCAATGCGAGCTGGCGCGTGGGCCCGGCGGAAGACGGACAGTTGCGGCTGATCGCGCATCGCGGCGTGCACCAGACCTATTCGCGTGAGGGTCTCGACAACGACACCTGCACGGCCGAGCGCATCTTCGAGCCGGCGCATGCATTCCTCGAAAACACGCTGGCCTCGATGGAGGCCGCGTTCGCTTACGGCGCGGACGTGGTGGAGCTCGACGTGCACCCGACGACCGACGGGCGGTTCGCGGTGATGCATGACTGGACCGTCGATTGCCACACCGAGGGGACGGGCCCGACGCGCGAGCACGACATGGCCAGCCTCAGGCAGCTCGATATCGGCTATGGCTACACGGCCGATGGCGGCGCGAGCTTTCCGTTTCGCGGGCAGGGCGTGGGGCTGATGCCGGAGCTGGGCGAGGTTTTCGCCGCCTTTCCCGAGGGAAAGTTCCTCGTCAACTTCAAGAGCAACGAGGCGCGCGAGGGCGCCATGCTGGCCGGGCGTCTGGCCGAGGCGCCCGACTGGCGGCCGCTGGTGTGGGGCGTCTATGGCGGCGATCCGCCGACCGAAGCGGCGGCCGAGGCGGTGCCCGGGCTGGCGAGCTGGACGCGGCGCAGCCTGTTCGACTGCCTGACGCGGTACATGGGCATGGGCTGGACCGGATTGATGCCGGATGCGTGCCGGGACACGGTGGTGATGGTGCCGGTCAACATGGCGCCGTGGCTGTGGGGCTGGCCGAACCTGTTCCAGGCGCGGATGCGCGAGGCAGGCACGGCGGTGATCCTGATCGGCCCGTTCGAATCCGGCGACACCGGGAGTTCCGGCATAGACAGTCTGGATTTGCTGGCTGCGGTGCCGGAGGGGTTCGACGGCTATGTGTGGACCAACCGGATCGAAGTGGTCGGGCCGGCGCTGGGGCGCGGGCTGTAGTCGGGAGCGGGGCGTGTCAGCCGCGGCGCGCGAGGGCAGGGATCATGCGCGCGAGGATGCCGTCGCGGCGGAAGCCGTGGAAGATTGCGGCGCCGATATGCAGCGCGATGAGCAGCACCAGCGGGACGCGAGCGACGGCGTGGACCGCCTTGGCGGTCTCGGAAATCGTGTCGGAACGCGGCAGGAAGCGCGGGACGCCCATGGCGTCCAACCCTTCGAGGGGGAAGCCGCCGGTGGTGACGCGAACATAGCCCGAGACAGTCATGACCAGCAGCAGCACATAGAGCGCCCAGTGGTTGGTTTCGGCGGCGAGGCGTTGCAGGCGCGGCATGGCGGCGGGCAGTGGCGGGGACGGATTGGCGAGGCGGTAGATCAGCCGCAGCGCCACCAGGATGAAGATCACGACGCCGACATTCTTGTGAAAGATGAACAGCGGGTCCTGCAGGCTGCGCTCTATGCCGGGCCGCAGCATGATCATCGCCGCCGGAATGGTGAGGAACACCAGCAGCACGGTGAGCCAGTGCATGATGCGGGCGGGGCGCTTGTAGACGGCTATGCCGTTCGACATCCGGGCCTCCCGGTTCAGGCCTGTCCTCGAGCTCCGGTCCTCGAGCTCCGGTCTTCGGGCGCCCGGCGGACGGGACCCATACAGGTTACGCTCAAATGACGGTTTTGCAACGTCTGCTTGACAGCGTTCCGAAAGGCCGTTCTCGTCGCGATATGGACGGTGCCCGGGCAGATGCGGGACCAGCATGGTCCGGTCCGGTTCTCGAGGCAGCGCCGGGGCGGGGCGTGGTCTTGCGCTTCGCCGGGCTTTTCAGCCTGATGAGCGCGCTGGTGGTGGCGCTGGAAACGGCGCTGGTGGGAACGGCCGGCGGGCTGGCCGTTTCCCTCGGGCTCTATCTGGTCATCGCCGTTGTGGCGGTGTGGCAATTCCGGCGCTTTTATCCGCATCGGCGGGTGGGGATATGCAACGCCATCACGGTGTTGCGCGCGGCGCTGGTGTCGGCGATCGCCTCGGCCCTGGCGGCGCCGGGGATCGTGGTCGAAATGCCCGTGATCGGCTGGACGCTGACAGGCATTGCGCTGCTCTCGCTGGCGCTGGACGGGGTGGACGGGTTTTTCGCGCGGCGCGCGGGGCTGGTCTCGGCCTATGGCGCGCGCTTCGACATGGAGGTCGATTCCGTCTTCGCCTTCGTGCTGGCGCTGCTGGCCTTCCAGTCGGGCAAGGCCGGGGCCTGGGTGCTGGTGCTGGGGAGCTTTCGCTACATATATTTCGCCGCCGGGCTGTTCGTGCCCTGGCTGCGCCGAACCGTGCCGCAGCGTTTTGCCGGCAAGCTGGTCTGCGTGGTGCAGATCGGCGTGCTGATCGCGCTGCTGGCGCCCTTTGTCGAGGGCTGGACGGCGCTGGGGCTGGCGGCGGTGGCGACTGCGGGGCTGGTGTGGTCGTTCGGGGTCGACATCGTCTGGCTGTACCGGAACCGGCGATGAGTTTTAGCTTGCGGCGGATCGCCGGGCTGGCGCTGGCGGCGCTTCCCGTCCATCTGGTGCTGATCCAGCCCAACCATCCCGACGCGCTGGGCTGGGACTTGCTGGCGCAGATGCCGCTGGAACTGCCGGTGGTTCTGGCGCTGGCGGTGCTGGCCGGGCCGCGCGGCTGGGCGGGCCGGCTGGTGCGGGCGGCGGTCACCGTGGCGCTGGTGCTGGTCTTTGTGGTGAAGCTGGCGGATATGGCGACCTTCATCGCCTATGACCGCGCCTTCAACCCGGTGATGGATATCCATCTCGCCGAAGCCGGGCTGCGGCTGGCGGGCAGCACGATCGGCTGGCCGCCGGCGATCGCGCTGGCGGTGCTGCTCGGCATCGCGCCATTCCTGCTAGCGGCACTGCTGTGGTGGGCAGTAGGGCGCTGGGCGCGGCTGGGAAACCTGCCGCTGGCGCGGTGGCCGGCCGGGGCGGCCGGCATGGCGGCGCTGGTGCTCCTCGTCCTGCAGGTGGGCGCCGCACGGCAGGCCTGGACGCTGCCCTTCGCCGTGCCGGGGGACATTTTCAATTCAAGGCTGGCGATCGACCGTGTGGCGACCTATCGCAGGCTGATCGCCGACCTCGCCGATTTCCGGGCCGAGGCCGGGCGCGATCCTTTCGCCGATGCCGCAGGGCTGTTCGACCGGCTGGAAGGGCGCGACGTGCTGGTGGTGTTCATCGAGAGCTATGCGCGCACCTCCTACGACAACCCGCTCTATGCGCCGACGCATCTGGCACGCTTGGCGGAAGAGGGCGAAAAGATCGCGGCGGCGGGGCTGGCGATGCGCTCGGGCTGGCTCGAATCGCCGGTGTCGGGCGGACAGAGCTGGCTGGCGCATGCGACGCTCGCCTCGGGGCTGCGGATCGACAACCAGGCGCGTTACCGTGCGCTGCTGGCGAGCCCGCGCCGCTGGCTCTATCACCTCGCCGGGCGCGCCGGCTATCGCACGGCGACGTTCATGCCGGCGATCACGCTGCCTTGGCCCGAGGCGCGGTTCATGGGTTTTGCCGATATCTTCGAGGCCGGCGACATGGGCTATCGCGGCGAGGCGTTCAACTGGACCACCATGCCCGACCAGTACACGCTGAGCGCCATCGAAAGGCTGCTGCCGTGGGAGGACGAACCGGTGTTCGCGATGACGGCGCTATTGTCCTCGCATGCGCCGTGGACGCCGGTGCCGCGCCTGTTCGACTGGGACGAGATCGGTGACGGGGCGCTGTTCGGCGCCGGTTCGCATGACGGGCCGCCGGCGGGGGCCGTGTGGGGCGATCGCGAGCTGATGCGCGAGCAGTACCGGTTGGCGGTCGACTATTCGCTCGAGACCGTCTTCGATTTCGCGGCGCGCAATGCCGGGCGCGACTGGCTGCTGGTGGTGCTGGGCGACCATCCGCCGGCCATCTCGGTGTCGCAGATCGAAAGCCGGGCGGTGCCGGTGCACATCATCGGCAGCATGGAGGCGCTGGCACCGATCGCGGATTGGGGCTTTGCGCCGGGGCTGATCCCGGCTCAGGAGGCTTCGATATGGCCGATGGAGGCGTTTCGCGACCGGTTCGTCGCCGCCTTCTCTTCCGCCGCGCCGGGGTCGTGAGCCTTAACCGGCGTCCGCGAAGTCGGCGGCTTCGAGATGTTCGAGATCGGCCGAGAACAGGGTTCGATAAACGGGAAGCAGGGCGGCACCGAGGGCGGCCGCTCCTTCGCCGTTGCTGCCGGGGGCGATGTCGAGATCGCGCGCGCCGATACGAGGCAGGCCGGCGGCATGGTGGCGCATGCGCGCGATCAGGCGTTCGAGCACCGGGCGCGGCAGGACGCTGTCGACGATGACGCGGCGGATCTCGATGACGGCTGTGGCGTTGGTCAGCGCCTTGGCGAGGGCGGCGGCGGCCTCGTCGAGCCAGCGGTCGGCCACCGGCCCCAGCGCCGGCCAGTCCCAGAGCGCGGGGCGCTGCCGGGGCAGGGCGGTGCCCGCCGCGCCGAGCCGTCCGCACAGCGTTGCGAACGCGGCGATATCGTGCACGAAGCGCTGGCCGCCATCCGGGCCGGTGACGATCATGGTCCCGAGATTGGACGAGGAGCCGGTGGGGCCTTCCCACAGCCTGCCCTCGGCCACCAGCCCCGAGCTGATGAAGGCGCCGAGCATGATGTAGAGGAAATCCGCCGGTC
>JAEWHZ010000009.1 GCA_023387585.1 Pseudomonadota bacterium | reverse complement strand
GTCCAAGACCTTCTTGCCGCCGGCATAGGCCTTCGACAAACCGTGCATGTGATAGATGAACTGGCGGGCCATGGGGCGCGGGCATCCTGAAACGTTCGGGGGAAATCGCGCTGTATGTAGTCAATGCCGCCCGTTGGGGCAACTGCATGGTGATGTTACCGTGCCGTCACGTCGCCGCGCTAGAGACGGCGCGTTTCGTGGAGCCTTTTCCGATGTCCGACTTGCCCGTCATAGGTGCCGCGCTGACGGTTCCCGATCTTGAGCGCCATCACAACTGGCTGCGCGCGGCGCCGCGCGACCTCGAATTGCAGGACTTCATGTTCGCCGAACTGCTCGAGGGCGACTGGCGCGGCCGGGTCGAGGCGGCGAAGCGCTGGCTCGACGGGCTGGAGGGAAGGCTGGGGCTGCACGGCCCGTTCTACTCCCTGCCGCTCGACGGCTGGGACCCGGCCGTGCGCGACATCATGCGCCGCCGGCTCGACCAGGCGCTCGATGTCTGCAAGGCGCTCGGCGCGACGCAACTGGTGCTGCACTCGCCCTATAGAAGCTGGGACTACAACAATATCGACCGCTGGCCGGAGGCGCGCGCGGCGCTGATCGAGCGCTGCCACCTCACCATGGGCGACGCCGTGGCGCGCGCCGAATCGGAGGGCGTGACGCTGGTGATCGAGAATATCGAGGACCGGGACCCGCGCGACCGAGTGAATCTGGCGCGTTCCTTCGGCTCGCCGGCGGTGGCGGTCTCGCTCGACACCGGGCATGCGCTCTATGCCCATGGCGCGCTGGGCGCGCCGCCGGTCGATTATCACGTGCTGCTCGCCGGCGAATTGCTGCACCACATCCATCTGCAGGATGCCGACGGCTATGCCGACCGCCACTGGGCACCGGGCAAGGGCAGCGTCAACTGGCATGCTTTGTTCGCAGCGCTGGCCCAGACGGGCGCCAAACCGCGCCTGTTGCTGGAAATGAACGATGCCAACGACACCATTCCCGGCGCCGAATGGCTGGCGAGAGCGGGGCTGGCGCGGTAGGGCGGAAGGCTCAGGCCTCGATCCACACCGGCACGGATTTGAACGCCGGAGTCTTGGAGCGCGGGTCGTGCGCGAGCCCGACCAGCACGTTGGCTTCGGGGTAATAGGCCATGGCGCTGCCGCGCGGCAGGTCGAATTCGGTGGCGACGGCGCTCATGCGCCCGGTTTCCGAGCGAAGGGTGACGGACTGGCCGGCGGCGATGCCGAAAACGCGCATGTCCTCGGCGCTGAGGAACACCGCATCGCGCCCGGCGCCGGCGCGGTAGCTGTCCTTTTCCTCATAGATGATGGTGTTGAACTGGCCCTCGGAGCGCACCGTGGCCAGCATCAGCGGCGCGGTCTGCGAAGCCGGGGCCGGCACCACGGCGAAATGCGCCTTGCCGTCCGGCGTGCCGAATTCGGGCGTGTGCAGCAGGCGGTTGCGGATGTGGAACTCGCGCTTGGCAACGTCGATATCGGCCAGCTCCTCGAGGCCCGGCACGATCTCGGCGATGGCCTCGCGCAGGCGCCGGTGGCGGGCGAAGGCGGAAAAATCGATGGCGCTGCCGGGCAGCAGGCGCCGGCCGAGCTCGGCGAGGATGGCGCTTTCGGGGCGCACATTGTCGAGCCGGCTGATGCCGCCATCGGAGAGGCGCACGAAGTTGAACATCGATTCCTGCGTGGTCGGCTCCCATTCCTCGTCGCGCGCGGTGACCGGCAGAATGATGACCTCGCCCTCGCCGAGCCCGTTGACATGGCCGCGGTTGAGCGTGGTGGTGAGGAACAGCTTGAAGCCGATGGCGCCCATGGCGCGGCTGGCGAAATCGGTGTCGGGCGTGGCGCCCCACAGATTGCCGCCCATGATGACGGCGGCATCGATCCGGCCATGCTCGGCGGCCTCGAGCCCGGCCAGCGTGTCGAACCCCTTTGAACGCGGGAAGGTGACGCCGAAAACGCGCTCCATGCGGGCCAGCACATCGGCGGCGAGCACCGGCTTGACGCCGATGGTGCCGATGCCCTGGACGTTCGAATGCCCGCGCAGCGGCAGCAGCCCGGCATGGCGCTTGCCGACCATGCCGCGCACCAAAGCGAGATTGGCGATCGCCTCGACATTGCCCACGCCATGGACATGGTGCGTCATGCCCATGCCCCAGGCGAAGACGGCATTGTCCGCCTGGCCGTAGCGGATGGCGACATGCTCGATATCGGCTTCGGAAACGCCGGTCTCGGCCTCGATCTGCGCCCATGAGAGGGATTCGAGATCGGCCCGGAAGGCGGCAAAGCCCGCCGAATGGCGGGCGATGAAATCGCTGTCCTCGAATTCCATCTCCAGCAGCGCCTTGGCGATGCCCTTGAGCAGCCAGATGTCGGAGCCGATGCGCGGCTGGACGTAGAGCGAGGCGATCTCGTCGCCGCCCTTGAGCATGGAGCGCGGCGATTTGGGCACGGCGAAGCGGACGAGGCCCGGTTCGCGCGCCGGGTTGATGACGATGACCTCGCCGCCCCGGTCGCGGCAGGCCTTGAGCATATGGATGAAGCGCGGATGGTTCGAAGACGGATTGGCGCCGATGACGAAGATCAGGTCGGCGCCGGTCAGGTCCTCGAGCTCGACGGTCGAGGTGCCCTTGCCGATGGTGGTCGCCAGCCCCTCGCTGGTGGCCTGGTGGCAGTAATAGGAGCAGTTATTGACGTTGTTGGTGCCATAGGCGCGGGCGAGAAGCTGGAACAGGAAGCCGGCCTCGTTCGACGAGCGCCCGGAAGAATAGAAAAAGCTGCGGTCGGGCTCGGTTTCGGCCAGCCGCGCGGCGGCGCGGGAAATGGCGAAATCCCACGCGACCGGCACGAAGCGGTCGCTGCCGGCGGGGCGGTGCAGCGGCGTGTTGAGCCGGCCGAGCTGCTCCATCTGCCGGCCGGTCAGCTCGGCGAAATCCTCGACGGTGTGGGCGAACAGCTCGGGCGGGATCGGCGGCTGGATGTCGGTCGACTGCGCCTGCACCGACTTGTTGCACACCGAGGGGAACTCGCCCAGCTCGTTGGTCATGCCGCCATTCTGCCCGCCCATGCCATAGGCGCAGGCCTTGCAGGTGTTCCTGGCGGTGAGCGCCTTGGCGGCCTTGCCGATGCCGATGCGCGACAGGGTCTGGAGCGTGTAAAGGACCTTTTTCGGTCCACCGCCGACGATCTGGTTGTGTGAAGCCATGACTCTCCTCGCTGGCGCGAGCCTAGAGCCTTTTCGGCGGGTATGGAATCAAAACCAGAGCGCCGGAGTTCCGGTCAGCCGCGGCCCATCGCCTCGCACGCCTGAAGCGCATCGTGCAGCCCCGGATAGAGGGCTTCGAGACGTTCCTGTTCCGCGAGCGGCGGCGAGCCCTGGGACTCGGCGACGCCGTCGCGATCCGACTGTCCGAGCGGGCGGAACGCATCCTCGTAACAGCCGATGACCCGGTCGACATCGGCCTCCGGCGTCCCGGTCGACAGCCCCTCGGCCCGCATCGCGGCGATCATCGCATCGAGCGCATCGCCCGACCCGTCATCGGGGTTCACCGACATATCGTCCTCGTCGTCATCCGCGGGCGGCGGCGGGGGCGGGGGCGCGTCGGGCTCGGGCGGAGACGGCGGGACATCCGGCTCCGGCAGCGGCGGCGGTGGGGGCGGCGGAGCCGGGGGGAGCAGTACCGCCAGCGCCGGCACCGATTCGACCGGCTGCCAGCCATCCATGCCGGTGGACCAGGCAAGATCGCTCGCCGTCGTCTCGCCGGCCTCGATGCGCGCCTGCATCTGCTCGATGCTCAGCGGCCCGGACTGCGCGCCATCGATCAGCACGTAATAGCTGGCGGCGGCTGGCGGCGGCGGGGGTGCGGGTGGGACGAGCGCCACGAGGTCGGGAAAGTTCTCCAGCGCCGCCCAGTCGGCCTGCCCGGCCTGCCAGATGAGCGACTGGCGCGTGAGCGTGCCGTCGGCGATCAGCTCGCCGATGCGCGCCTCATCGACCGGCCCCTGCTGGGTACCGTTCTGGAGATAGTATTAGGTCGCGCCATCGACGGTGGGCGTGTGATGGTCGTCCAAGCGGCCGCCGGCCGGAACCAGTTGCATCGTGGCCCGGTTGCCGTTGATGGTCACCGTCAGCGTTAGCCCGGACGGCGCCCAGCGGCCCTCGAAGGGTAGCCGGCCGAAATTCTCGATCCACAGCATGCCGGAAAAACTATCGCCGCCATCGCTCCGGGCCTCGATCGAGCCGTTCTCGGTGCCGGAGATGCGGCCCGTGACCTGCCGGCCGCTCTGCTGCATGTCGATAATGGCGCCTTCGAGATCGCCGATGCCGATATAGCGCCCGGTCATATGGTCGGCCAGCGCCGCCGGCGCGCCGAACAGCAACGCGCCGAGCAACAGCAAGGCGATGGTGAGGCTCTTGCGCATGACAGTCTCCGCCCCGGAATTCTGGATGATCCGCAATAGAGCACCCGCCCCGAAGGCTGTCGACTAGCTCAACCGGTGCACGTTCATCTGTACTAGAACTGGCAATACCGGATCACGAAGGAAGGACGCGAGACCGGAGCCTCGCGTCCCATCGGGGTCGAAAGCGGAGAGCGTCAACTCCGTCCCAACGCCCGATTCCCGGTGCCGCATCTGCCGTCCGACGGGACGAGATCGCTGCCGGCGATAGGCCGGAACATCGCCACCTCGAACGGCTATGCCTGGCGTTCGATGCCTAACGTGGCGTAGGGAACGCGGTTCCCACCCGGGCCCGCTTTGCCCCGATCACATTTTGGCGGCGACAGCGATCATGACCGAGGTCAGGGTGAAACCGGCCTCGGCGCTCTCGCGCCGCGAGCGCGCGAGGGTAAGGCTTTGCGACAGCCCGAGCGGGCCGGCATGGCTGAGGGACAGCTCGATATCGCGCCGCGTCTCGAATTCATCGGTGCCGTAAAGCCCGAATTCGTCGACCGCGCGCCCGACCAGCCGCGCCGACAGGTTTTCGCCCAAAGCGAGGCCGAGCCCGGCGGCGATCGCGGTGCGGCGCGAGGCGACGCCGTCGACCGGCGCATCGGCGTCGGCCGAAAGCTGCGCCGCCAGCTCGATCGACAAGGGCGCCAGCGCGAGACCCAGGGCCATATCGGCATAGGGCGCGCTGCGCCACAGATCGGGACGTTCCTGTGGCACGGCGATGTCGACGCCGCCCAGCGCCTTCAGCGAATAGATGCCCTGCCCTTCCGCCTGCCCGCCGACGAAAGCGCGCCAGCGGTCGGCGGGATAGCGGCCATACAGCGCCTGATCCTCGAGGGAGACCGCCGCATGCGCGACGCCGCCGCCGGCGAGCAGCGCCGCGCCTTCCCACGGCGCCCAGCCGGCCTGCCCGGACAGCTCGGCCATGGTCTGACGCGCATCGAGCCTGACCGGCTCGAGGAGGCCGAGTGCGAAGCGCGCCTCGCCCGGCTGCGTGCGGCGCAGGGTCAAATCGAGCCGCGGCGCCTCGGCTCCGCCGGCGCCGTGCCAGCCCAGCGACAGCCCGTCGACCAGCGTCTCGACGCGATAGGCCAGCGCCAGCAGGCCGAGATCGAGCGCCGTGCCCTCACTTTCGAGGCTGATCGCATAGCCGGCCCGCAACGCGCCCCGATCACCCAGAGCGATTTGCGCCGCCACCTCGCCGGAAATCGCGGCATCGTTCTCATAGCGGGCGCGCTCGTGGCGCAAATCGGTATAGACCATTTGCGCGGTGACGGTGGCGAGCCGCGAGGTGAAGCCGGCCTGGAGCCTGTGGCTCTGGCGCAATACCAGATCGGGCAGCGCGAAATCGACCTCGCCCGCATGGCTGACATAGCCCGATGCCACCTCGCTCTCGATCGCCAGTTCCTGCGCTGCGGCGGGCGACAGCGACGCCGTCGCCAGCAGGACGGATGTAACAACGCGCATACCGCACCTCCCTGTCCCCGACAGGGTGCAACGGCGCATTAACCAAGATGATACTGATCCCCTAGCGGATTTCCCGGACGGGAGGCTTCGGCAATCTTCAGGGCGCGGCCGCGACACTGGCGGCAATTTCGCCATTCGGGGAATCGCGATGAAGCCGCACGATTATGCGCTGGCGCTGCGCCAGTACCGCCTGCGTGCCCGGCTGCGCCAGCAGACGGTGGCCGAGGCGCTGGGAGTGACGCAGAGCCAGGTGAGCCGATGGGAAAGCGGGCGCGACCGCCCGCGCGCGGAAAATCTCGCGGCCATACGCCGGCTGGTCATGGGCGACCGCACCGATCCGCTGGCGGGGCTGCTGCATTTCGTGACGCATTCCGAGCAGATGCTGGTGCTGTTCGACGCCCGCCACACCATCATCGCCCGCAGCCGGCCTCTGCGGGTCTCGCCCAATCCGCTCGAACGCCATGGCTGGCTGCTCGATCCCGAGCGGAACCCGGAATTCCGGCCGGCCTTCCAGCGCTATACCGAGGTGCTGGCGCGCCCCGAAGCCGGGGTGGTGCTGACGATCCGCATGGTGGTGCCGGGGGTGGCGCCGCTGAAGCTCGAAATCCGCAAGACCATCCAGCCGACCCCCGCCGGCGCCGTTTGCCTGGCGGAGATCGGCATCGCCGAAGCCGAACCTTCGGAGGTCACAGGGCTCAGCTTCGAGGAGTTGCGCATCGACAATGAGGGACGAACGCATCTGACGCGGGCGCAATGGCTCGGGCGTTAGAGCGTTTCCAGCAAAAGTGGCTCCCACTTTTGCTCCTCGGACGTGATCCGGGGATCGGAAACGCGACAAACCAAAAGGCCGCCTGAGCTGGGATGGGGAGCCGCTTGACGCAGCGGCTCCCCCCGAAGCCGCACCTACCAGTGCTTCTTCGATCCGCCGCCGTTGAACAAACCACTGCCGTTGAGCAGGCCGCCGCCATTGAGCACGCCGGCCCCGAGGGTCTGGTTTCCATTGAGGATGTTGTTCAGCACGCCGGAGCCGTTGAGCACGCCATTGCCCGACAGGATGGCGCCGTTGTTGCCGACGGCCACGGTATTGCCGTTCAGCACGTTGACCTGGCCGAGCTGCACGGCGCCGGTGATGTTCGACACGAGCCCGGTCGTGCGCGAGAACAGGCCGGAGGCCTGGGCGGAGGTGCCGCCGAGGGCGAGGGTCGTCACGACAAGCAGTGCGGTAAAGGTTTTCATCTTTTCGCTCCATTGGTGTCGGCCTCTTCGACACAAGGACGCTGCCAGCCCCCGCCCCCCGAGCCAATGAAGACCCCGGATTTTATGCGCCGCATGCGCATTATGAGTTGGTTAACCATGCAAGGGGCGCGAAAATCCCCGAAAAGCACGACGCCCGGCCAGGGGACCGGGCGTCGGCGGGGGAGTTGTGTGCGGCGGAAATTTTACATCGTGAAGCCGGCCTCGGTGCAATCCTCGAGGCTGATGGCCTGAAGGTCGACCGTCGTGGTCGCCTGGTCGGTGGCCGAAGGCTGCACGCCCTCGCCGCCATCGGAATCATCGGCCGTGCCGTCGGCCGCATCATTGTCGGTCTCCGGGGCGTCGATCGCGGCTTCGTTGGCGAGCTCGGCGCAATAGGCCTCGACCTGGGCACGGTCCTCCTCGTTCAGATCCTGGCCGCCGATGGTGAACTGGGCAAAGGCCGGCCCGATGGCGAGGGCCGATGTAATGGCTACGATGGACGCAATGGACTTGATCTGCATGTTCAAAATCCTTCGATTGAAATGGGTGTTCGGAGCAAAACGCTCTCACGCTGAACGGACCAGGTTCGAAAGCGTTGCGTGAAACGGGACAAATCCCGATCCCGGTTTCGCGAGCACATGGCTGGACGGGCACCCCCGTTCCGGGCCAAGAACCGGATCACGGGCCGCCCCGGCCAGCAGGAAGGACACCTCATGCTCGACCCCCGCACCGCGATGCGCCACAAGCTGATCGTCGTTCTCGACGATCTCGCCAAGGCCGGCGGCAAGGACCCGGACGCCATGTGGTTCACCGGCAAATTCGCCGACGCCATCGCCGCCCAGTTCGGCGCCGGCAGTTGGGCCGAGACGCGCCGCCCCATCACCCGCCAGGATTACGAGCAGGTGCTGCGCGCCTGCGACACGGCCATCGCCGAACATGCCCGCGCCGGGCGCGAGCGCCACGCCTATGCCATCCAGATGGTCGCCACGGCCTGGGCCGCGCGCTCGCATGACGACGCCGAGATCGCCTCCGGCGCCCTTCTGCTCGACGAGGTGATCGACAAGGCCATCGCCTTTTATCGCGCCAATCCGATCCCGGCCTGAAACAGCTTTTTGCGCAAGCGGAGAACCGACATGCCCATTCGCCCAGCCCTCATCGCAGCCTTGACGCTGGTCGGCCTGCTGCCCGCCATGGCCCAGACGACGGGCGGCGCCAGCAGCGCGCTGATCCTGACGCTCGAGGGGCGCGACAGCGCCGAGCGCCAGGTCGCGACCTATGAGTGCGAAGGGCTCGAGCCGATGACCATCGAGTATCTCAACGCTGCGCCGAATTTTCTGGCGCTGGTGCCCGTCGAAGGCGAGACGCTGGTGTTCACCGCCGTGCTCGCCGCCTCGGGCGTGCGCTACGCGGCGGCGCAATGGGAATGGTGGACCACCGGCGCCGAGGCCAGCCTGCGCGACCTGACGCTGGGGCCGGACGCCGAGCCGGTCGCCCAATGCCTCGAATTCACCATGACGCCCTGACCGGCCCGCATACCCAAGGAAGTTTCGCTGATGAGCATGCTGGTCGCCGCGCTGGTGTTCATGCCGCTGCTGGCCATCGCGCTGGCCAATTTTCTCTGGACCTTCGGCGCGATCTGGCCGATCCGCAGCCGCGAATTGCTGGCCAAGGCGATCATCGGCACGCCCGGCGCGACCCGCGTGCCGCGCCTGCGCGCGCTGTTCACCGCCCTGTTCTGCTTCGGCATCGGCGTGCTGGCGCTGTCGCTCGGCGACCACGATGCCGGCGGCCTGCCCCTGACCCTGTCGGCGCTGCCGGCCGCCGCACCCTTCCTGGTGCGCGGCGCCCTGCCCTACACCGCCCGTTGGCAGCAGGAGCATTCCGAACCGGCCTTCGCCAGGAGCGATCGCAGGGTCTACGGCCCAATCTGCCTGTTCATCGGCGCCGGGTTGTTGCTGATGATGGTGCTGCGGCTCATGTGAGCCGCCTCACTCAGGGCCGTTCAGGAGAATGACCACCGAGCGCGGCGGCAGATCGACGACGCCGTCGGCGACCGGCGCGTCCTCGTGGCCCGAGCGGAAGCCGAGGCGCCAATCGCCCTGGGGCAGCCTGGCCTTCACCGTCTCGACGCGGCGGTTGAACCACACGATGACATGGCTGTCGGGCACGAACAGCTCGGTGCCCAGGACGGAGGCGCCGGGATCGGCCCATTCGGCCTCGTTCATCTCGTGGCCTTCGGGATGCCACCACGCCACGCTGCGCTTGCCGTCGACTTCCTCGTCGGTCAGGAACGCGTCGTCATGCAGCGCTGGCTGCGCCTTGCGGAATTCATTGAGGCCGGCGACGAAATCGACCAGATCGCCATCGGCGTTCTCCCAGTCGACCCAGGTGATCTCGTTGTCCTGCGCATAGGCGTTGTTGTTGCCCTCCTGGGTGCGCCACATCTCGTCGCCCTGCTGGATCAGCAGCGAGCCGCGCGAGACGAACAGCGTCGTCAG
>JAEWHZ010000352.1 GCA_023387585.1 Pseudomonadota bacterium | reverse complement strand
ATCTCGCCGGCCAGCGTCGACTTGCCCGTGCCCGGCCCCCCGGCGATGCCGATGGCGACCCGATGCTCGGGCGCCGCCGGCATGGACAGGATGTGGCTGACGAGGCGCATGAGCGCCTGTTGCGGGGCGAGGGTCAGGCGGTCGGGCATGGGAGGGCGCGTGATCGTCTTCTTATCGGATGGCGCATCATATAGGCTCGCATGCGAATTGCAGCCCATCGCTTGCGCGACTTTTTTTGTCGCGTTTCCGAAACGGAAAACCGCTGCACTCTTTTCCTGGAAACGCTTGCGTCGGAACGTTGCGCTTGGATTTTCCCGCCCCCTTGCCCGCGCCCATCGCCGAATGGTTCGCCCAGCGCGGCTGGGCGCCGCGCCGGCACCAGCTCGACGTGCTGCAAAGCTGGCGGGCAGACGCTTCGGCGCTGCTGATCGCGCCAACCGGCGCCGGCAAGACGCTGGCCGGTTTTCTGCCGACGCTGGTGGACCTGATCGAAGCCCCGCGCGCGGGGCTGCACACGCTCTATATCTCGCCGCTCAAGGCGCTGGCGGTGGACGTGGCGCGCAATCTGCTCGACCCGATCGGCGAGATGAAGCTCAATATCCGCGTCGAGACGCGCACCGGCGACACCCCGGCGGCGCGGCGCCAGCGCCAGCGGCGCGACCCGCCCAACATCCTGCTGACGACGCCCGAGCAGATCGCGCTGCTGCTGAGCCATCCGGACGCCAAGGACCTGTTTTCCGGGCTCAGGCGCATCGTGCTCGACGAATTGCACGCCATGGTGACCTCGAAGCGCGGCGAGCTTCTGGCGCTGGGCATAGCGCGGCTGGCGCGGTTCGCGCCGCAATTGCGCATCACGGCGCTGAGCGCCACGGTGGCGCAGCCGGAGGTGCTGCGCGACTGGATCGCGGCGCCGCAGCCGCTGGCCAAGGCCGACCTGCTGCTCGCCTCGGGCGGGGCGCCGCCGGTGCTGTCGATCCTCAAATCCGACGACCGCGTGCCCTGGGCCGGGCATTCGGCCGCCTATGCCGTGCCCGAGCTCTACGAAACCATCAAGGCGCACAGGACGACGCTGCTGTTCGTCAACACGCGCTCGCAGGCGGAGCTGCTGTTCCAGAACCTTTGGGCGATCAACGACGATCTGCTGGCCATCGCGCTGCATCACGGCTCGCTGTCGGTCGAGCAGCGGCGCAAGGTGGAAAGCGCCATGGTCGAGGGACGCCTGCGGGCCGTGGTGTGCACCTCGACGCTCGACCTCGGCATCGACTGGGGCGATGTCGACCTCGTGGTGCAGGTCGGCGCACCGAAGGGGTCCTCGCGCATGCTGCAGCGCATCGGGCGCGCCAACCACCGGCTGGACGAGCCCTCCAAGGCGCTGCTGGTACCGTCCAACCGCTTCGAGGTGCTCGAATGCGAGGCGGCGGTGGAGGCGGTGGCCGAGAACCACCAGGACAGCGAGGACCCCAGCGAAGGCGGCTATGACGTGCTGGCCCAGCACGTGCTGGGCTGCGCCTGCGCCGAGGCTTTCGATGCGGACGAACTCTATGCCGAGGTGCGGCGCGCCTGGCCCTATCGCGCGCTGACGCGGGAAAAGTTCGACCGCATCGTCGATTTCGTCGCCACGGGCGGCTACGCGCTGCGCGCCTATGAGCGCTATGCGCGGCTGAGGCGCACGCCGGAAGGGCGCTGGCGCATCGCCAACCCGCAGGTGGCCCAGCAATACCGGCTCAATGTCGGCACCATCATCGAGGAACCGATGGTGAGGGTGCGGCTGGTGCGCGGGCGCGGCTTTCGCAAGGGCGCAACCACGGGCCCGATCGCGCGCGGCGGGCGGGTGCTGGGCGAGATGGAGGAATATTTCTTCACCACCATCGTGCCGGGCGACACCTTCATGTTCGGCGGCGAAATCGTCGCCTTCGAGGGCATGCACGAGAACGAAGCCTTCGTGTCGCGCGCCGCCGGGGGCGACCCCAAGATCCCCTCATACATGGGCGGAAAATTCCCGCTCTCGACCTATCTCGCCGAGCGGGTGCGCGCCATGCTGGCCACCCCGGAGAGCTGGCGCGCCCTGCCCGACCAGACGGCGGGATGGCTGCGGCTGCAACAGGATTTCTCCGTGCTGCCCGGTCGCGAGAGCCTGCTGGTAGAGACCTTTCCGCGCGGCAGCCGGCACTACATGGTCTGCTACCCCTTCGAGGGGCGGCTGGCGCACCAGACGCTGGGCATGCTGCTCACCCGCCGCCTGGAGCGGGCACGCGCAAAACCGCTGGGGTTCGTCGCCAGCGAATATGCGCTGGCCATCTGGGGTGCGGCGGACCTCACGGCGCTGATCGGCTCGGGCCGGCTGTCGCTCGACGAATTGTTCGCCGAGGACATGCTGGGTGAGGACCTCGAGGACTGGCTGGCGGAATCGGCGCTGATGAAGCGCACCTTCCGCAACTGCGCCATCATCGCCGGACTGATCGAGCGCCGGCATCCGGGGCGCGAAAAGACCGGACGGCAGGTCACCATGTCGGCCGATATCATCTACGACGTGCTCTACCAGCACGAGCCCGATCACATATTGATCCAGGCGACGCGGCACGACGCGGCGCGGGGGCTGCTCGACATCGAGCGGCTGGGGCAATGTCTGCGGCGCATCCGCCGTCACATCGTGCACAAGAAACTGGACCGAATCTCCCCGCTCGCGGTACCGGTCATGCTCGATATCGGCAAGGAGCCGATTTTCGGGGAAGCGCGTGAATCCGCCATGGCGGACGCGGCCGACGAACTGATCCGCGAAGCTATGGGCGAGACTTGACGACAGCCTATTCGATACAGCCCGGAGCGCAGACGGTGCTCATCCGGTTCGCCGGCGAAATCTTCGAGCCGCTCGTGTCGGGCGCCCTCTACTGGGCGGCGCAGGATATGCTGCTGGTGGCGGATCTGCATCTCGACAAGATGGCGAGCTTTGCCCGGCGCGGGCAGATGCTGCCGCCCTACGACACCGCCGCGACGCTGAAACGGCTCGAAGCCGACATCCTGCGCACGGGGGCGAAGATCGTGCTGGCGCTCGGCGACAGCTTTCATCGCGACGATTCGGTGGCTCATCTCAGCGATCTCGACCGCGCCCGGCTCGACGGGCTGACCGAACGCTGCGACTGGATCTGGCTGGCCGGCAATCACGACAGCACCGCGCATGAGCTCGGCGGGCTGTGCCTCGCCCGGTTCGAGCATGCCGGGCTGAGCTTTCTGCATGAGCCGCAGCGCGGCATCGCCGGGCTGGTCTCGGGGCACCTGCATCCGGCGGCGCGGGTGGCGGTCGATGGGCGCTCGGTGCGTCGGCCGTGCTTCGTGCACGACAACCGCCAGATGATCCTGCCGGCCTATGGCGTGTCGACCGGCACACTCAACATCCTCTCCCCCGCCTTCGCCGGCCTGTTGCGCCGCGACGCGCTCGAAGTCGCCATGCTGGCGCGCGAACGGGTTTATCCGGTGAGCACCAAGCGGCTGGTGGCGGGCTGATACGCTCAGCGCCGGAAGATGATGCCGCCGAGCCAGCCGGTGAACAGGGCCAGCGCCACACAGGCGATGCCGTAGAGCAGCGGATATTGCACGGCGCTGATGGCCAGGAAGCGCTCGAAGCCGGTCTTGCGCACGGCGAAGCCGTGGGCGGCCCGGGCAACGATCTCGCCGTTCTTGAACACATAGGTATGCGCCAGATAGGGGCCTGGCGGGGCCTCGGCCGGCAGCACCAGGCGGGCGGAATAGAAGGTCTCGGACTGGAACTGCACGCCGGTCTGGCTGAGCCCGAACAGGCCGCGCTCGGTCATCAGGCGCACAAGCTCGCGCCCGAACACCGAGGAGCGCCACCAGCCGGCGTCGCCCGACACGCCGGGCTGGGTCTCGGGCAGGATCTGCTGCACGGCGAGAGTCGTGGGGTCGGTGATGTCGAGAAGCCTGCCGCTGGACAGCACCTGGTAGAAGCTGGGGAAGCGCTCGAACAGCACCTCGTCGGTGTTGAGCCAGATGCCGAACCGGCGCGTTTTCTGGCGCGCCAGCCGGTCCTGCGAGGGGCCGGTGACGACGATGACGACGTGATAGGGCCCGGTGGCCGCCTGCTCGTCGCCGGCCTGCGGCTCGATGGCGCCGAAAAAGGTGATGCGCTCGCCATCATAGCTCGAGGTGATCTCGATCAGGTCGGTCGACAGGTTGGCGACGACGCGCTCGGCGCGCGCCGGCGGAGCGGCGAAGGCGAAGGCGAATGCGAGCAGCAGGAAGAGGAGCCAGTGTCTCATCCGCGCCCCAGCACAGCCATGGAGAACATGTCGTCGGGGGTGATGACCAGCGAGAGCCCGAAACGTACGGCTACCGCCAGCACCAGCAGCGCCAGCAGGGCGCGCAGCTGGTCGCCGCGCAGATATTTGTTGGCCGAGGCGCCGAACTGGGCGCCGGCGACGCCGCCGATCATGAGGCAGAAGGCGAGCAGGATGTCGACGCTCTGGCTCTGGACGGCATGCAGCACCGCGGTCGCGGACATCATGGCGACGACCTGGAGCAGCGAGGTGCCGATGACCACGGCGCCGGGGATGCGCAGCAGATAGACCAGGGCGGGCACCATGATGAACCCGCCGCCGACGCCGAGGAGCGAGCCGAGAAAACCGATGATGACGCCGATGACCAGCACCGGCAGCACGGAAATGTAGAGCCGGCTCTTCTTGAAGCGCACGCGCATGGGCAGGCCGTGCAGCCAGGTGTGCTGATGCGGCTGGCGCTCGCGCACCACCACGCCGCGCCGCGTGCGCAGCAGCGAGTGCACGGATTCGATCATCATCATGGTGCCGACCGAGCCGAGCAGCACCAGATAGCCCACCGCGATCACCGCATCGAGCTGGCCGATTGCGCGCAGGAAGTTGAACATGGCGGTGCCGCCGAAGGCGCCGAGAATACCCGACAGCACCAGATAGAGCGCCAGATGCAGATCGATGCCGCCGCGCCGGTAATGGCTGAGCGCGCCAGAGGTGGAAGCGGCGACCACCTGGCCGGCGACCGAGGCCACCGCGACCGATGTCGGCACGCCCGAGAACACCAGCAGCGGCGTGAGCAGGAACCCGCCCCCGACCCCGAACAACCCGGACAGAAAGCCGACCGCGCCCCCGATCCCCACAAGGAAGAACAGGTTCACCGAAAGCTCGGCAATCGGCAGGTAGATGGTCAAGGCCGTCGGTCCGAAACGGCCGCGGTTCAACGCGCGGCAAA
>JAEWHZ010000289.1 GCA_023387585.1 Pseudomonadota bacterium | reverse complement strand
ACGTCAACATAGGCACTTTCCAGGCCAGCGCAAGCTGGTACGCCCTAGGGGAATCGAACCCCTCTCTCCACCGTGAAAGGGTGGCATCCTAACCGATAGACGAAGGGCGCCCGGTTGGTGTGTGCGTGGGTATAGTAACAACGCGCGGGATAGGCAACCCCTATCGCCTTGGTTCAACAGCCGGAAAAGGTGACCGGCCGTGTATAGCCGCGAGGGCGGTCGCGCACGTCGATATGGATGAACTGCCGCCCCGGATAGCAGCCGAGCCCGCCGACATAGCCGTTCCCCATGGCGAAGCGGATCAGCTCCTGCTTGGAGACGCCCGGAATGTGGAAATCGGCGGCCATGCAGCGCGTGTGATAGGAACTTTCGGCGCCGCCGACCTGCGAATTGTAGTGCAGGTCGCGAAACCCCGAGCTCATCACCACCTTGCGCCCGAAATGGCCCTCGAAATCCCAGATGGCCAGCCGCAGCTTGGGGCTGAGGCAGAAGGCGTTGACGCGGTCATGCGAGACATAGGTGCCCCAATCCTGGCGCAGGCCGCGATAGCCGGCGCCGTCGCCCGAGGCGAACATGGCCATGGGCACGCAGGCCGCCATCAGCGACACGGCAATCAACAGGGCAAGGATCGTTCTCACATCGCCGCTCCCGCTCAGGCGATGTTGCGAATTCGCAACATCATGAGGGATTTAAGTGCGATGCGTAAAATACAACCCGAAGCGCTAACCAGGCGCTAAGCGCGCTGGTTAGCGTTCGGTAAACGTTACCAGCTGCCGGTATTGGGCATGGAGAGCCAGGGTTCCCTGGGCTCGAGCGTGCCGTCCTGAATCAGCTCGACCGAGATGCCGTCCGGCGAGCGCACGAAGGCCATATGGCCGTCACGCGGCGGGCGGTTGATGGTGTAGCCCATGTCCGACAGATGCTGGCACAGGGCGTAGATGTCGGGGACCTGATAGGCCAGATGGCCGAAATTGCGGCCGCCGGTATAGGTTTCCGGGTCCCAGTTGAAGGTCAGCTCGACCTCGCCGCCGGCATCGCCGGGCGCCTTGAGGAAGATGAGCGTATAGCGGCCCTTCTCGTTCTCGTTGCGGCGAACCTCTTCGAGCCCCAGCCCCTCGCAGTAGAAGCGCAGGCTGTCCTCGACATTGCTCACGCGCACCATGGTGTGCAGGTATTTCATGGGCTTGATCTCCTTCCCGGATTGTTTCGCTGAAGGCTGTAGCCCCTGGCATGAGGCGGGGCAACGCTTGTCCACCTGAATCCCGGTAACACACGCTTAACTTTTGGCCCTGAATCGGCCACACTGTGCCAAATCGAGGCGCGTAAGCGTGGCAGGTCGGCCGCGGAGTAAAGGTGTTGGGGAGCATGGGGGCCAAGGGTACGGGCGAGGGTGAGGGCAGGCCGGATGGCGATGAGCTGGATGCGCGCTCCGGCACCGCGGACGGGCTGAGCGGAGACGCCGCCGTCGACACCATTGAGATCAGCGGCGCCATCAAATGGTTCGACGCCGGCAAGGGTTTCGGCTTCATCGTGCCCGACAACGGCATGCCGGACGTACTTTTGCACGTGACCTGCCTGCGCCGGGATGGCTATGCCACGGCCTATGAGGGGGCGCGCATCGTCGTCGAGGCGCTGCACCGTCCCGGCGGGCTGCAGGCCTTCCGCATCCTGTCGATGGACGAATCGACCGCCAGGCATCCAGCCCAGCTCGGCGCGCCGCGCACCCATGTGGCGGTGGAGCCGACCTCGCCCATGCAGCGGCTCGAGGTGAAGTGGTTCAACCGCGTGCGCGGCTTCGGCTTCCTTTCGGCCGGGCCCGGCACGGAGGACATCTTCGTGCATATGGAGACGCTGCGCCGCTTCGGCATCGCCGAGCTGCGCCCCGGCCAGTTCGTGCTGGTGCGCTATGGCGAAGGCCCCAAGGGGCTGATGGTGGCCGAAATCCGCCCCGACGGCTGGGGCGATGCGCCGTCCTCGCACTGACGCAGGACGACTATCTCGCGAAAACTTGCGATTTGACGCTGGCGGATCGGCCGGGGCATGGTGCGCCGATTTCGCGTTCCGGATGCATTATGTCGCTCGATAGACTTTTCGCCCGTCTTGCCGGTCGCCTGCCCATGGCTGTCGCGCTGGTCCTGGCCGTGCCGCTCGCGGCCTGCAGCAATGAAAGCCTGCTGACCATCGTCAGCGGCGACGAGCGGCATGTGTTCGAGATCGAGCTGGTCGACACGCCGGAGAGCCGGGCGCAGGGCCTGATGTTCCGCGAATCGCTGGCGCCGGATGCGGGCATGCTGTTCGACTTCTTCGCCGAGCGGCCGGTGTCGTTCTGGATGCAGAACACGCTGATCCCGCTCGACATGCTGTTCATCGACGATGCGGGCGAAATCCGCACCATCCATGCGAATGCTCGCCCGCTCGACCCCACGGGCATTCCCTCGCGGGTGCCGGTGCGCTTCGTGCTGGAGATTCCCGGCGGGCGCTCGCAGGAGCTCGGCATCGAGCCGGGCGATACGGTCGAGCACCCACGAATCGGTTCGGAGCCGCCGCCGAACGCGCGCTGATCAGACCAGGACTTGATCAGGCTTTCAGCACCATCACGTCGATCACCGCCCACAGATGCAGGCTGGCGCCGGCGACGACGAAAACGTGCCACAGTGCGTTCTGGAAATGCAGTTTTTCCCATAGATGGAAGACGATGCCGGCCGAATAGGTGACGCCGCCGGCCAGCAGCAGCCACAGCGTCGAAGCGGGCAGGGCGGCTGCGAGCAGCTGGAAGACGAGGACGCCGCTCCAGCCGATGGCCAGATAAAGCACGATGGCGAGACGGCCGAAGCGCTCGGGAACGATGAGCTTGAGCGCCATTCCGACCAGCGAGGCGCCCCAGATGACGCTCATCATCACCGGGGCCGCCGGGGTATCGCCAATGATGGCGAGAAAGGGCGTGTAGGTGCCGGCGATGAACAGAAAGATCGCCGCCTGGTCGAGCCGCGCCAGAATGCCCTTGACCGGCGAGGCGGGCCAGAGGTTGAAGGCCAGCGAAATTCCCAGCACCGCCACCAGCGTGCCGACATAGAGCGAGAGCGCGGGGATGTGCTGGACCGCGTCGCCCTGCGCGGCGAGGACCAGCAGTACCGTGCCGAAGACCAGCGCCTTCACCAGCCCCAGGCCATGCACGATGCCGTCGACGACCAGCTCGGCCAGCGTATAGGGCCGGCGGATGCGCCGGATCCGGCTGTTCTCGATACGATGCGTGGCCGGCATGAACTCTCCCTGCGAGCGTGGCTCCATTCAACCGATTGGCTGGCGCTGCGTTCCGCAAAATCGCAATTTCGCGCGCGGCAGGGTCAAGCGCAATGCACATGGGGGTGACCGGGAGAGTATCCCATACCGCCCCGCGCCGGGGATAAGTGTTTTTACGCGATGGCGCGGGGGGCGGCGAGAGAGCAGGCTGGGGGCATGCGAGTCTTCCACTCAACGCGCAAGCGCGCCGTTACGCCGACCCCGATGCCGCTCGCCGCGCGCGTGCTGTTCGTCGTGCTGCTGGTCGCGGCCGGCTGGCTGGGATACGGCATCGTCTATCTGCTGCAGGGCCTGTGAGCGAAGGCGGGGCATGGCCGGCGCCATGTCCCGCGTGTCGGCTCAGATCGTGTTTTTCGCCAGTCTTTCCATAAGCTTGCGCCGATCGTCGAGCGAGCGTAGGCGCACGGTCAGCGTCTCGCTCTTGATCGGCACCTGCGGCGGCAGGCTCACGGGGATCTCGGGAGCGTGCTGGACGGCCCATTCGCGGAAGCGCGGCAGTTTGTTGCCGCCGTTCATGGGAAAGGTGCAGGAATATTTGAAGGTCATCGCTTGCCTCACGGAGCCACGGAGCGCGCAGAGCAGGTCCGCGGCGGCTTGATATCGGGGATCAGGATTGGGGCCTAAGTGCTTCCTGGCGCTGCTCTTGCCCGGTCGGCAGGTAACAACGCCAGGCAGTCACCCTATGAGCAGGGGATCCGTATGGCAGCGGCGGCAGGCGAAAGGATCGAGCCTCATGACCGCATAATGACCGCTTTGGAATTTAAGTCAAATGACGGCCGGACGGGGCGTGCGGAAATGGCGATCCCGGCAGGATTCGAACCTGCGACCAACAGCTTAGAAGGCTGCTGCTCTATCCAGCTGAGCTACGGGACCGTCGGCACATTCATAGTCGAGCCGGGCGCGGGTTTGAAGCGCTTTGAGCGCCGGCCGATCATCATCTTGACACCCTCGCAACAACTGGGGAACAGTTCCTTGCATCGGTTGAGCCGCTGTGTGCCGGAGGGAGCGGCAGCGGTTTCAAGGGTGGTGCAACCGATATTATGAACAGCGAAAGACCGAACCTGAACGGATTCCCGGTCCGCGAGCGGAGCGGCTCCGTTTCCGCTTGCGAGGAAGGCGAGCGGGGGGTGTTCCGGCCGTTGGAGCCAGGCATGAAGGGACTTGCGGATCGGAGCGGGGACGAGGGTGCCCACATCGTTTTGAGCGCTCCGCCCGCCCGGCGTTCAGGCTTCGATGTTTCGTGAACGCCCGTTTCCCTCGCCACCGCATCGCCGCGCCCGCGGCTTCGACATCTCAAAGGCCAAAGCATGGAATATTCCTACCAGCTCTACAGCGCGCGCAACGAGGCCTCGCTGGACGAGACGCTCAAAACCCTGAAGTCGCTCGGCTACGCGCAGGTTGAAGGCTGGGGCGGGCAGTTCGCCGATCCGGCGGCGCTGGTCGGGAGCCTGAAAGCCGCCGGGCTGAGCATGCCGACCGCCCATATGGGTTATAGCCAGCTCGAGGACACCGATGCGGCGCTGAAGATCGTCGACCTTGTCGGCATCGATACCGTGTTCTGCCCCGCGCCGCCCTCCGAGGATTATCGCAAGGGCAAGGGCGACTGGAACAAGTTCGCCGAGGGGCTGGCCCGGATCGCCGCCGCCTTCAAGGCCGCCGGCAAGGGGTTCGGCTATCACAACCATCATTGGGAATTCGGCGCGGATGGCGGCAAGGCGCCGATCGAGGTGATCCTCGACGTCTCGCCCGACATCCAGTGGGAGATGGACGTGGCCTGGCTGGTGCGCGCCGGCGCGGAGCCTTCCACATGGCTCGACCGGCTCGGCAGCCGCGTCACCGCCGTGCACGTCAAGGACATCGCGCCCGAGGGCGAAAATCTCGACGAGGACGGCTGGGCCGATGTGGGGCAGGGCGTGCTCGACTGGAAGACGCTGATGGGCGAGATCAGGCAGAAGACCCGCGCCACCCATTTCGTCGCCGAGCACGACAAGCCCAGCGACGCCATCCGCTTCGCGCGCCGCTCGATGGACGCGCTCAAGGGTTATGGTGCCTGAGATGAGCAAGATTTTTGGCGTCGGCATCATGGGTGCCGGCAATATCTCCGCCGCCTATCTGCGGCTCGCGCCGCTGTTCAAGGGACTCGAAGTGCGCGCCGTGGCCGACATCCTGCCCGAGGCGGCAAAACGCCGCTCGGAGGAATTCGGCGTCGCGGCGCAGACGCCCGACGAGCTGTTGAAGAATTCCGAGATCGACGTGGTGGTGAACCTCACCATCCCGGCAACGCATTACAAGGTGTCGCGTGACGCGCTGACTTCCGGCAAGCACGTCTATTCGGAAAAGCCCTTCGTGCTGTCGACGGCCGAGGGGCTGGAGCTCAAAAAGGTCGCGGCCGAACGCGGGCTGGCGGTGGGCTCGGCCCCCGACACCTTCCTCGGCGGTGCCCACCAGCAGGCGCGCGACATCATCGACAGCGGCCGGCTCGGCAGCATCACCTCGGGCACCACCCATGTGATGAGCCGGGGCATGGAGCACTGGCACCCGAACCCGGATTTCTTCTTCCAGGTCGGCGCCGGGCCGGTGCTGGACGTGGGGCCCTATTACGTAACCGATCTGATCCATCTGCTGGGGCCCGCGAAGCGCGTGACGGCCTTCGCCAACATGGCGCGCGCCGAGCGCGAGATCACCGCCGACGGGCCGTATAAGGGCAAGATGATCAAGGTGGGCACGCCGACCACCATCCACGGCGTGATCCATTTCGCCAACGGCGCGGTGGTGACGCTGGGCGCGAGCTGGGACGTGGCGAGCCACGGGCACCACAATATCGAGCTCTACGGCACCGAGGGCACCCTGTATGTGCCCGACCCGAACTTCTTCGGCGGCGATCTGGTGGTCACCGACCGCAACGGGGAGAAGACGAAGGTGGAGCCCTGGCAGCACCCGTTCGGCGTTGCCAATCAGGACCTCGACAAGCCCAATCCGCGCGCCAATTACCGCACGGCGGGTCTGGCCGACATGATGGCGGCGATCGACGCCGGCCGGCCGGCGCGCTGCGGGCTCGACGTGGCGCTGCACGCGGTCGACATCATGACCAGCCTGCTCAAGGCGGCCGAAAGCGGGTCGGTGGTGACGCTCGAAACCACCTGCGAGCGGCCGCTGGCGCTCGGCCCCGATGAGGCGCGCGCCCTGCTCAGGGCCTGAACTCGATCCGGGGGCGGTCCATCCTTTCGTCGTCGCATCAGATCGTTGCGAAAACCGCTTCGCACTTTCCGGTCCGATGCTCTAGGCTCGCCCCCGAGCATAAGTTCCCGCCACCGCCGCACCGGGTTCGCGCCGCCGCCAGCATAGCGCGGCACCGGGGCGCGGAGGTTTGAGGATCGTACGTCAAGGCCGCAGAGCCGGCCGGTTGCAGGAGGAGTTTCCATGCGCACCATCAAGGGGCCCGCCATCTTCCTCGCCCAGTTCGCGGGCGATGCGGCGCCGTTCGACGATTTCGCCACCATCTGCCGCTGGGCTGCCGACCTCGGCTACAAGGGCGTGCAGGTGCCAACCTGGGTGCCGGGCTTCATCGACCTCGACAAGGCCGCGAGTTCGAAAACCTATGCCGACGAGCTCAACGGCATCGCGTGCGAGAACGGTGTCGAGATCACCGAGCTGTCGACGCATCTGCAGGGTCAGCTGGTGGCGGTGCATCCCGCCTATGATACGGCATTCGACGGCTTCGCGCCGAGCGAGCTGCACGGCAACCCCAAGGCGCGCCAGCAATGGGCCGTGGAGACGCTGAAAAAGGCGGCGCAGGCGAGCCGGAATCTCGGGCTGACCGAGCACGCGACTTTTTCCGGCGCGCTGGCCTGGCCCTATATCTACCCCTGGCCGCAGCGGCCGGCGGGGCTGGTCGAGGAAGCTTTCGACGAGCTGGCGCGGCGCTGGACGCCGATCCTCGACGCCTTCGAGGAGGCGGGGGTCGATCTGTGCTACGAAATCCACCCCGGCGAGGATCTGCATGACGGGGTGAGCTACGAGATGTTCCTCGAGCGCGTGAACAACCACAAGCGCGCCAACATCCTGTACGACCCCAGCCACTTCGTGCTGCAGCAGCTCGACTATCTCGACTATATCGACATCTACCACGAGCGCATCCGCATGTTCCACGCCAAGGATGCCGAGTTCAATCCGACCGGGCGGCAGGGCGTTTATGGCGGATTCCAGAGCTGGGTGAACCGGGCCGGGCGCTTCCGCTCGCTGGGCGACGGGCAGGTGGATTTCGCCTCCGTGTTCTCGAAGCTCGCGCAGTATGATTTCGCCGGCTGGGCCGTGCTGGAATGGGAATGCGCGCTGAAGCACCCCGAGGACGGGGCGCGGGAGGGGGCGATGTTCATCGCCGACCACATCATCCGCGTGACGGAAAAGGCCTTCGACGACTTCGCCGCTTCCGGAACGGACACGGCGGCCAACCGCAAGATGCTCGGCATCGACTGAATCGGGAGACAAGAGATGGCAGAAAACGGATCGCGCCCGCTCAGGCTGGGCATGGTCGGCGGCGGCACGGGCGCCTTTATCGGCTATGTGCACCGCATCGCGGCGCGCCTCGACGGCAACTATCATCTGGTCGCCGGCGCGCTGTCCTCGCGTCCCGAGGTGGCGCGGGAATCGGGGCGCAATATCGGGCTCGCCGAGGACCGCATCTATACCAGCTATGAGGACATGGCCCGCGCCGAGGCGGCGCGAGAGGACGGCATCGAGGTCGTCGCCATCGTCACGCCCAACCACATGCATGTCGGCCCGGCCAAGGCCTTCCTCGAAGCCGGCATCCATGTGATCTGCGACAAGCCGCTGGCCTCGACGCTGGAGGATGCGCGGGCACTGGCAGAGGTGCAGCCGAAGAACGGCGCGAAATTCCTGCTGACCCACAATTATACCGGCTATCCGCTGATGCGGCAGGCGCGCGAGATGGTGGCCTCCGGGCGCCTCGGCACGTTGCGCATCGTGCAGGTCGAATATCCGCAGGACTGGCTGACCGAGCCGGCCGGCGAGGACAACAAGCAGGCCGCCTGGCGCACCGACCCGGCGCGCTCGGGCATGGGCGGCGCCATCGGCGACATCGGCACCCACGCCTACAATCTGGCGCGCTTCGTGACCGGGCTGGAGACCGAGGCACTGTCGGCCGATCTGACCGCCTTCGTGCCTGGCCGGCAGGTGGACGACAACGTCAACGTCCTGCTGCGTTTCAAGGGCGGGGCGCGGGGGATGCTGTGGGCCAGCCAGGTGGCCGTCGGCTGTGAGAACGGGCTGCAATTGCGCGTTTATGGCGACAAGGGCGGGCTGGAATGGCGCCAGGACAACCCGAACTACATGTGGTTCACCGAGTTCGGCCAGCCCAAGCAGCTTCTCACCCGTGGCGGCGCCATTTCCGGCAATGCCGCCTCGGCCATGAACGTACGCGTGCCCTCCGGGCATCCGGAAGGCTATCTCGAGGCCTTCGCGACGCTCTACAGCCAGTTCGCAGCCATATTGCGCGGCGAGGGGGCGGAGTATGAGGGCCTGCTGCCCAGCCTTGCCGACGGGGTGGAGGGCATGCAGTTCATCGCGGCGGCCTATGCGTCATCGAACGCCGATGGGCGGTGGACGAAGCTGAGCGAGGTTTGAGCTAAAAATTCGCGCGGAGCCACGACCGGGAGCTATTCGCGATGCATGGAGACAATTCTTCGGTCGGCGCGAATAGGGTCTGGTTCGATGAGGACTCGATGTGGATTGACCTGACGGACGGCCGCACGCTGGGCGTGCCACTGGCGTGGTTTCCGGTTCTGCTGGACGCGACGCCGGAGCAGCGTGAAGCCGTCTGGATCAGTCCTCGCGGCTTGCATTGGGAAGAGCTCGACGAGGATATCTCGGTTCAGGGTCTGCTCGAAGGGCGGGGCGACATGACCAAGCGGCGCCGGAAGCAGGCGCCGGCGGCCAGGTAGTTTCTTGCAATCCTGCAACGAGTCATTCCCGCGAAAGCGGGAACCTCTGTTTTTTCAATGGGATACCGCAAACGGAGGTCCTCGCATGCGCGGGGATGACCCGTTGATGGGCATGAGTAGATCGGCTGGTATTGAGTTTTCTGAAAGCGCTCAGTGCGTCCAGGGGGTGCGGCGGTCGGAGCGGAAGTTGTCGGGGTAGCTGACGCGCTTGGGAGTCGGCTCGTGCGCGGGCTGGACGGTGTATTCGATGCCGTTCTTGTGCGCATAGGCCTCGGCGGCCTCGAGGCTGGCGAAGGACAGGCGGACCTGCTGGCGCATGTCGCTCGAGGAGGTGTAGCCCATCAGCGGATCGATGGAGCGCGGGACCTGCGGCTCGAACACCAGGATCCACTGGTTGGTCTTGCCTTTTCCGGACTGCATGGCGGTGCGGGCAGGGCGATAAATCCGGGCGGACATGGATCGAACCTCTTCAGAGTGAAGCCAGGAAAAGTTGCAGACTTTTCCGGTTCGGCTTCACGGCAAGCAAATCCTTGCGATGGTCGGGGCAGAGTGATTCGAACACTCGACCCCCGGTTCCCAAAACCGGTGCTCTACCAGGCTGAGCTATACCCCGAAAATCGCGCCTCTGAGTTAGCGGTTTCGTCCGGCTTCGGCAAGCTCAGAGCATTTCCTGTTCTGATTGAATCAGAACAGGAGCTCTAAGTCTTTGATTTATCACGTTTCCGAACCGCAAAAGTGGGAGCCACTTTTGCTGGAAACGCTCTAGCCGGCAGCGGCTTCGTAACGTTTCAGTGCCGCCGTGAGATCGGCCTTGAGATCGTCGACCTCCTCGAAGCCGATATGCAGGCGAATGGCGTTGCCGGGCTCGGTCCAGGGCACGGCGGAGCGGATGCGGTCCGGCCAGATGGGGATGCACAGGCTTTCATAGCCGCCCCAGCTATAGCCCATGGAGAACAGTTTTAGTCCGTCGAGGAAAGCGGCGAGCGCTTCGCGCGGGGCGGGGCGCAGAATTGCGGCGAAGAGGCTCCCCGAGCCGGTGAAATCGCGCTGCCACAAGGCGTGGTCGGGATGCGAGGGCAGGGCAGGGTGCAGGACGCGCGAGACGGCGCCCTGCGCTTCGAGCCAGGAGGCGATGTCGAGGGCGCGGCGCTGATGTTCCGGCATGCGCAGATGCAGGGTCCGCAGGCCGCGCGCCACCTGGAACATCTCGTCGCCCGAGGTGAACAGGCCGAGTTGCTGGCGCGTGGCCTCGACATCGGCGGCGTGCTCGCCATTGGCCGAGACGGTGCCGCCGAAGGCGTCGGAATGGCCGACGAACATCTTTGTCGCCGCATGGACGACGATGTCGGCGCCCAGCGACAGGGGCTTGTAATAGAGCGGGCTGGCCCAGCTGTTGTCGACGATGACGCGCGCGCCGACCTTGTGCGCCGCCTCGGCTATGGCCGGCAGGTCCTGGATCTCGAAGGTGAGCGAGCCGGGGCTTTCGACGAGCACGGCCCTGGTCTTTTCCGTCAGCAGCCCGGAGATGCCGGCGCCGATGCGCGGGTCGTAGAAGCGGGACGCGATGCCCATGCGCTTGAGGAAGGTGGTGGCGAAGCGCCGCGTGGGGTCGTAGGCGCTGTCGGTGATCAGCACCTCGTCGCCCGCCGCAACGCAGCTGAGCAGCGCCAGGGTGACGGCGGCGAGCCCGGAGGGGGCGAGAATGGTGGCATCGGCCCCTTCGAGGGCGCTGACCACCTCTTCGACCTGGCGGGTCGTGGGATTGCCGGCGCGGCCATAGAGATAGGGCTGGCTCTGCGCCTCGATATCGGCCAGCGTTTTGAACAATACCGTCGAGCCGCGATAGACCGGGGCGTTGACGAAGCCGAACTGGGAATCGGGGTCGCGCCCGAGATGCGTGAGCACGGTGCCGGGCCCGGCTTCGGAGGGCGGGCGGGACGCGGATTCGGTCATCAGGTCAGCCTTGGGGTCAGCCTTGCGCAAAATCGGCCCAGCCTGCGGGAAGGCCCGGGAAACGTCAACAATGTTGACCGGCCGATGCCGAGCGCCCGGATTGTTAGCAGTTTTTGTCTATAACGGCATCACATTGTCGAAAAAGCGTGCGATGGATTCGGGCAGGAGACACAAAGGCAGGATGATGCACAAAACGACCCTCACATTCGTCGCGCTGGCGGCGCTGGCCGTCTCGGTGCCGGCGGCCGCGGCGCAGACGCTGGATGCCGTGCGCGAGCGCGGCTTCGTGCGATGCGGGGTCAGCGAGGGGGTGTCGGGCTTTTCCGCGCCCGATTCGACCGGCAACTGGGTCGGCATCGAGGTCGATTATTGCCGGGCGGTGGCCGCCGCGATCTTCGACAATCCCGACGCCGTGCGCTACACGCCGCTGAACGCCGCCGACCGCTGGGATTTCCTCGCCAATGGAAGCATCGACATCCTGTCGCGCCAGACGACATGGACGATGCAGCGCGACACCGAAGCCGGCATCACCTTCGTCGGCACGATCTTTTACGACGGGCAGGGCTTCATGGTCCGAGAGGATCTCGGCGTGACCTCGGTGAGCGAATTGTCGGGCCGCACCATCTGCATCGAGCGGGACACGACGACCGAGCTCAACGCCGCCGATTATTTCGCCGCCAACGGGCTCGAATTCGTGCCGCGCAGCTTTTCGGGGCAGGACGAGACGGTGAAGACCTATGAGGATGGCGGGTGCGACGCCTATTCGACGGACTCTTCGGTGCTCGCCGCCGAGCGCTCGACCTTCGCCGATCCCGGATCGCACCTCATCCTGCCGGAGATCATCTCCAAGGAACCGCTCGGCCCCTCGATCCGCGCCGGCGACCTGCAATGGTTCAACCTGACCCGCTGGGTGTATTTCGCCCTGCTCAACGCCGAGGAGCTCGGGGTGACCCGGGCCAATGTCGACGAGATGCTCGGTTCGGAGAACCCGCCCATCCGCCGGCTGCTGGGCGTCGAGGGAGATTTCGGCTCCTTCGTCGGCCTGTCGAACGACTGGGCCTACCGGATCATCAAGGGCGTCGGCAATTACGGCGAGATCTACGAGGCGCATCTGGGCGAGAACACCCCGATCGGCATTCCGCGCGGCATCAACAGCCTGTGGAACGATGGCGGCATCCAGTATGCGCCGCCGATCCGCTGACGAACGCGCTTGACCCGGCCGGGCGGCATCCGGATAGTCCCCCTTTCGAACAGTTTTCGAGGTGGCGCTTTGGCAGGCCGTCTGCTGGTGGCAGCGATCGCATTCGTCGGTTTTCTCGCCACCGCCGCGACGGCCGGCGCGAACACGCTCGACCATGTGCGCGAGCGCGGCTTTCTCGTCTGCGCCGCCGTGGCCCCGCTCGCCGGCTTCGCCCAGCAGGACGGGGAGGGGCGCTGGTCGGGCTTCGATATCGACATCTGCCGCGCCATCGCCGCCGCGGTGCTGGGCGACCCCAACCGGCTCGAATTCCGTCCCCTGCGCGGCAATGCGCGGTTCGTGGCGCTGCAAACCGGCGAGATCGACGTGATCGTGCGCAACGCCCCCTGGACGCATCGGCGCGACACCATCTACGGCGCGACCTATGTGGCCCCCACCTTCTATGACGGCCAGGCCTTCCTGGTGCCCAACGCGCTGGGGCTGGTCTCGGCCTATGAGATGGACGGGCTGAGCGTGTGCCTGCTGGACACGCCCGACGAGCGCTCGCGGCTGCGCGAGTTCTTCTTCGAGACCCAGTCGGCCTATCGCGAGGTGGTTTACGAGGACATCAGCGATCTCGGCGTGGCCTACCGGCAGCGCCAATGCGACGTGCTGTCCGCGCCCGGACGCGAGCTGAACGCCATCAGGCGCGATCTGCAGGACCCCTCGGCGCATCGCATCCTGCCCGAACGCATCTCCAAGGAACTGCTCGGCCCCGTGGTGATCGCCGGCGACGACATCTGGTTCGATATCGTGCGCTGGACCGTCTATACGCTGATCAATGCCGAGGAGGTCGGGCTGACGGCCGCCAACCTCGAATCGCTTTCCAATACGCGAACGCCGATGATCCGCCGCATGCTGGGGCTGGAAAACGATTACGGCGCGCCGCTCGGCCTGCCTGCGACCTTCATGGCCGACATCGTGCGGGCGGTGGGTAATTACGGCGAGGTCTATGACCGCCATTTCGGCTCGCAGACCGGCACCTCGCTGCTGCGCGGCCAGAACTCGCTGTGGCGGAATGGCGGGCTGATGTTCGCCCCGCCGGTGCGGTAGCTAGAGAATCGGCGAGAGCAGGCGGGCGGCCTGGGTGATGAACTTCATCACCCAGGGGCGGCCGGCGACCTCCTCGTCGCCGACCTGCCGGCAGCGCGCGAAGTCGGCTTCCAGCATGCGCTCGACATCGGCGATCGCCTGCCGGTGCGGAAACCACAGCGTCACCTCGAAATTGATGGCGAAGGAGCGGTTGTCGAAATTCACCGTGCCGACCGAGCACAGCCGGTCGTCCATCAGCACCACCTTCTGGTGCATGAAACCTTCGGTGTAGCGATAGACCGAGATGTCGTGCTGCACCATGCTGTCGGCATGGGCGATGCTGGCGAGCCACACGGTCCAGTGGTCGCGCTTTTCGGGCAGCAGCAGGCGCACGTCGACGCCGCGCAACTGCGCCGCGAACAGGGCGGTGCGCACGTCGACATCGGGCACGAAATAGGGCGTCGCGATCCATAGCCGCTCGCGGGCCTGCGCGATGACGTCGGTGAAGGCGATGGCGCATTCCTCGAGCCGGTCGGCCGGGCCGGTGGGCATGACCAGCACGGGCTGGTCGCCCGGCACCGGGACCACTTCGGGCGGGTCCGAGGGCAGCAGCTCGCCGGTGGCCCATTCCCAGTCCTCGCGGAACACCAGCCCCGCCGCCAGCGCCGCCGGTCCGCGCACCCGCACATGAGTGTCGCGCCAGGCCCCGTAGCGCTTGTCCTCGCCGAGATATTCCACCCCGATATTGAGCCCGCCGATCCAGGCATGCTCGCCATCGGCGACCACGATCTTGCGATGGTTGCGGTAGTTGAGGCGGGTGGGGCCGTAGAATCTAAGGAAGCGGTGGCGCTGGTTGAACGCGGCCACCTTGACGCCGCCGGCGCGAAGTCTTGCGCGATAGCGGCGCGGCAGCCCGTTGCTGCCGACCTCGTCATAGAGCAGGTGCACCCTGACGCCGGCCCGGGCGCGTTCGATCAGCAGATCGGCCAGCTCGCGCCCCAGCCGGTCGTCGCGCAGGATGTAGAACTGCACCAGCAGATAATGCTCCGCGCGCCTGATGCCGTCGAAGATCGAATCGAAGGTCTGCTGCCCGTCGATCAGCAACTCCACCTTGTTGCCCGACAGGAACGGAATTTCTGCGACATTGGTCAGCACCGGCCAGGTCTTCGACATCGGTTCGTCGAGCAGCGCCAGATCCCGCGCGCGCAGCGGGCGCAGGGCGCGGCCGAGCTGCAACCGGTCGCGCGCATAGTTGTCGAAGCTCTTCCAGCCGAAGATCAGATAGAGCACCGAGGTGGGGAAGGGCAGCAGCAGCAGCGACAGCAGCCAGGCGATCGAGCCCTGCGAGGTGCGCGAATTCATCACCTCGCGCACGGCGCAGACGCAGGCCAGCAGGTAATTGGCGCCCAATATGCCGGCAACCACCCAGCGGTCCGCCCGAAGCGCGATGAGAATGTCCTCGACACCGATCACGTACGGGCCCGTCATTTGTGGTCAGGAGCGCCGACCATATGCGTTCGCCGCACGCCAGAGAAGCCGGTGCGCGATCAGGCGGCGCGAATGCCGGCCAGCATGGTTTCGTCGATCACCCGATTGCGGCCGGCGCGCTTGGCGGCATAGAGGCACTGGTCGGCCCGCTCGATCAGGCTCGAGGCGGTGTCGCCGTCGCGCAGTTGCGCCACCCCCAGCGAGGCGGTGATTCGCCCCAGCTTCTCGTTGGTCGAGCGCTTGAGCAGCTCCTTGGCCTGGATGGAGCGGCGGATGTTCTCGGCGGCGATCATGGCGCCCCCGAGATCGGTTTGCGGCAGGACGGCGGCGAACTCCTCGCCGCCATAGCGCGCGGCGATGTCGCGCCCCTTGATGTTGGACTTGAGCGTCAGCGCCACCAGCCGCAGCACCTGGTCGCCGGTCTGGTGGCCATAGGTGTCGTTGAAGGATTTGAAGTGGTCGATATCGAGCAGCAGCAGCGATAGCGGCGCCTCGTCTCGGCGTGCCTCCTCGATCGCACGGCGGATGCCCTCGTCGAAGCTCTTGCGGTTCGCGATCTTGGTCAGCGGGTCGATCAGGGACTGCTTGCGCACGTCGTCGAGATCGCGCTGCAGCACGGCGATGTCGTCGCGCGAGGCTTCGAGCTGTTCCTCGAGATGGCGGTTTGTGTCCTGCATCTGCCGGGTTTCGCCCAAGAGCCGCTCGGCGAGGCTGCGCAGCGCGTCGGGCGTGATATCGCCCGTCAGATCGCCGCTCGCCGCCTGCAGCGAGCCGGAATAGGCATTGGCGCTGACCATGGCGCTGTCGATGGCGTCGTGCACCGCCTCGATGCGGTCATGCATGCGCCGGCCGACGGTGTTGATGCGCTCGTCGGCGTCGGATTTGATGAATTCGTTGAACAGCTGCTCGGCCAGCGACGTGTCCGGCGCATGGCCGAGGCGGAACAGTTCGTTGATGCGCGAATTCAGCGCCGGGTTGACGCCGGTGGCATAGGTGTAGAGCAGCTCGTAAAAGGTCGGATAGGGCGGAATGCGGCTGCGCTTCAGCAGCTCCATGGCGGAATCGGCATAGCCAACCGCATGCTCATAGTCACGATCTGCCA
>JAEWHZ010000233.1 GCA_023387585.1 Pseudomonadota bacterium | reverse complement strand
GGAGGGTGTCATGCGCCAGCCCGATGGCGGCGCGGATGCGCTCGCGGGTGATCAGGTCGGCGACGTCGCGCAGCGCCACATGCGAGGTGACGCGGGTGGTGTAGAGCCCGTCGAGCTGGTTGACCTCGCCATGCGCGCCCTTGACGCCGAGCCGGTGCGCGAACCACTGGCCCTCGTCGGCATGGCCGAGTTCGGCGAGGTGCAGCGAGGATTTGTTGAGCGGCGCGAACAATATGGCGTCGACCCGGCCGGCCTCCGCCAGCCCCAGCGCCGCCTCGAGCATGGCGATGGCGTGCCGCCCCGCCTCGGCGCTCACCTCGGCGCGGGCGATGTTTTCGGCCGACAGGCCCGGATCGATCAGCGTCACCGGCGCCGAGCCGATCTCGTCCGGTTCGGCGATGTGGCGCACCGCGAATTCGGCGCCGGCGGTCCTGCGCCCGCGATCGAGCTCACCGGAATCCGCGAGGATCACGATATCGGCGCGGGCGCGCGAAGCGGCGTCGTCGAGCAGGCGCGCCACCAGTTCGGCGCCGATGCCCGCCGGATCGCCCAGCGTTATCGCAATCCGCGGCTTGCCGCGTGCAGCTGTCTCGTTCATCTGGCTGGAACCTCCATCCCTGTCCGGTTGCCCCCGGTCCTTCCAGCCCGCCGCCATTGTCCGAGCGGCGGCGGGACGATGCGGGAACCGGCCCCCACCGGCTGTGATTCCCCTTCGCAGTCAGGATGATAGCGGGGACGCCCAGGCATGGCTAGACCGCGGTCAGGCCACTTTAGTCTCATGGAACGCGCCCGCTGGATCACGCCGGCACGCGCGGTCCGCGGCATTTGCGACGCTCCCGCCGAAGACGCATTGAGCCATCTGGCGTCCGAGCGCGTTCTGTGAGACGAAACGGCACCGTCAGGAGCGTTTCCAGCAAGAGCGATACCGGTTTTGCGGTTCGGAAACGCGACGAACAAGGAGCTGGAGCTTCGATTCTGGTTCTATCAAAATCGAAAAAGCTCTAGTGGTGAAGCCCATGCAATCCCTCGTCAACATCGCCATCGCCCTGGCGCTGATCTTCACGGTCGGCGTGCTGATCCTGGGCCTGTGGAACATGGTCAGGGGCGGCCCCGGCAATACCAGCCAGAAGCTGATGCGCCTGCGCGTCATCGGCCAGGCGGTGGCCATCGTGCTGCTGCTGGGCGCGCTGTTCCTGTTCGGCAGCGGCGGAAGCGCCTGAAAATCATGGTCCGGCTGAACAAGATCTATACGAAAACCGGCGATGACGGCACCACGTCGCTGGTGCGCGGCCCGCGCCGGCCGAAATTCGATTTGCGCGTCGAGGCCTATGGCACCGTCGACGAGGCCAATTCCTTCATCGGCCAGGCCCGCCTCTCCAGCGCCGGCCTGGTGCGGATCGACCGCGTGCTGGCCCGGGTGCAGAACGATCTGTTCGACCTCGGCTCCGATCTCGCCACCCCCGGCCCCGCGGCCGAGGGCGGGCGCGACCTGCGCGTCACCACAACGCAGATCGACTGGCTCGAGCGCCAGATCGACGCCTTCAATGCCAAGCTTGCGCCGCTGAAAAGTTTTGTCCTGCCCGGCGGCAGCCCGCTCGCGGCGAGCCTGCATATCGCGCGCACGGTAGTGCGCCGCGCCGAGCGGATCGGTGCCGAGCTGGCCAGCATCGAGCCCGACCTCAACGCCGATGTGCTGGTCTATCTCAACCGTCTGTCCGACTTGCTTTTCGTGCTCGCGCGCGTTGCCAATGACGACGGCGCGAACGACGTGCTGTGGGTGCCCGGCGACAACACCGGAACCGCCCGCTGAAACATCAACTGGCGAAAGGGGGGTGAGCTTGTTCCTGCCGCTGCACGACCGCAACCCGCTCCGCCATGTCGATTTCCCCTTCGTCAACTACACGCTGATCGCCGTCACCATCGTCGTCTTCCTGGTGCAGTCGGTGCTGCCGGCAACGCTGTCCGAGCAGGCCAATATCGGCTTCGGCATGATCCCGGTGGTGGTGCGCGACATCGTCCCCCAGCCCATCGCCTGGATGCCCGACTGGGGCACGCTCGTGACCTACCAGTTCCTGCATGCCGACTGGCTGCACCTGCTGACCAACATGCTGTTCCTGTGGATCTTCGGCGACAATATCGAGGACGCGCTGGGGCACTGGAAATATCTGCTTTTCTATCTCGGCTGCGGCGTGCTGGCCGGGCTTGCCCATCTCGGCTTCAACCTCGACGCCAACGGCCCGCTGATCGGCGCCTCGGGCGCCGTGGCCGGCGTCATGGGCGCCTATGCCCTGCTCTATCCGCATGCGCGGGTATTCGTCCTCGCCCGCATCGTCGTGCCCATTCCGCTGCCGGTTCCGGCCTTCTGGATGCTCGGCTTCTGGATCGCGACGCAGGTTTTTTACGTGATCGTCGGCGGCGATGACGGCGTCGCCTGGTGGGCGCATCTGGGCGGGTTCATCGCCGGCCCGCTGCTGGTCCTCATGCTCAAGCGTCCCGGCGTCGCCCTGCTCGGCGGGCGCTAAACCTTTCGCAAACATCGGTATGCTATCGCTGCCGCGAGCCGGAAGGATTCCGCATGGACGAACTCGCCACCAGCCTGATCACGGCCCGCACCGCGCAGACGCATCAATCGGTGCAGATCGCCGTGATCAAGAAGGCGCATGAGATGCAGACCGAGCTGCTCGACATGCTGACCGAAGCCGCCAAACCGCCCCCGCCGCCCGGCCAGGGAAGCGTGATCGACAGGTCGGCCTAGACCTCCAGCGCGATCAGCGCCTCGACCACCGCCTCGCCATCCGCGTGGTCCCACTCCGCCGGCCCCTGCAATACGGCGAGCTCGCAGCCGGTCTCGTCGAGCAGCAGCGTTGCCGGCAGGCCCATGGCGACGCCCGCCGTGCGCAGCCGCTCGAAGGCGGCAAAGCTGTTGTCGGCATAGAGCGGCAGGTGCTCGAAACCGCCCTCCTCCATGAACCGGCGCGCCTTGTCGAGCCCGTCATCGCCCATGTCGAGATTGATGGTGACGACCTCGAAAACCTCCGAATTGTATTTTCCGGCCAGATTGTCGAGCGCCGGCATCTCCTCGCGGCACGGCACGCACCAGCTGGCCCAGAAATTGACCAGAAGCCGCTTGCCGGAGAAGGCGGCGATGGAGATGTCCCCGCCCGCCTCGTCCTTGAAGGTCAGGCTGCGATAGCCGCGCCCCTCGCCCGTGCCCATCAACGCCGCCAGTTCCCCGGTCGCCGCCGCGTCCAGCGCCGCCCCGGCCTCGGTCTGCACCGGGCTCTCGCCGGCCTGCGGGGCGCCGTTGCTAAGGAAAACCCAGACCGATATACCCACCCCCAGGATCGCCAGGCCCAGCGTCAGCACCAGCCGGGGCAGGACGGAAGCTTCGCGGGACGGTCTGGGCTCGGTCATAG
>JAEWHZ010000189.1 GCA_023387585.1 Pseudomonadota bacterium | reverse complement strand
TCTACAAGCGGCTGATCTCGAAGATCGCGCTGTCCGACGTCAGCTCCTCCTTCGCCATGGAGCAGATCAAATACACCACGGCCCTGCCGCTCGATTTCGCGCTGGTGGTGGACGACGACAAGTAGGTGTGGGCAGGGCACCATTCCTCAACCTCCGCGATGTCACCCCGGCCGGGGCCTATCACGAGGGGTCGTGGCTGAAGCGCCATCGCGGCTGTGGATGGCTTTGGAGACAGGCCCCGCCCGGCGGCGGGGTGACCACGCGGAGTTTGTTCTACCCGCCCGTCACGCTCATATGGCGGGCGACGGCGGGGGTGGTGCGACCGCGTTCGAGGATGAAGTCGTGGCCCTTGGGCTTGATGCGCATGGCGTGGTCGAGGGCTGTGTCGAGCGCTTCGACCCCGCCCTCGCGCAAAGCGTCGCGCAGGTTGACGCTATCGTCCTGGCCGAGGCAGAGCACGAGCTGGCCGGTGGCGGTGAGGCGCACGCGGTTGCAGCTTTCGCAGAAATTGTGGCTCATCGGCGAGATGAAGCCGAGCAGGCCGCCGGTCTCGGCGACGGTGTAGTAGCGCGCCGGGCCGCCGGTGAGCTTGCCGGCGGGCGCGAGCGCATAACGCTGCGACAGGCGGTGATAGAGCTCGCGCAGCGGCAGGTAGGCGTCGTGCCGGTCGATGGCGACCTCGCCCAGCGGCATGCCCTCGATCAGCGTCAACCCCATGCCCTGGCCATGCGCCCAGGCCATCATCGGCTCGATCTCGTCATCGTTGACGCCGCGCATCGCCACCATGTTGATCTTGATGGCGAGCCCGGCGGCGCGGGCGGCGGCAATGCCGTCCAGCACCTGTTCGAGCTGGTCGCGCCGCGTGATGGCGGCGAAGCGGGCGCGGTCGCGGCTGTCGAGCGAGACGTTGATGCGCCGCACGCCGGCGGCATGGAGCGCCTCGGCATGGCGGGCGAGCTGGGTGCCGTTGGTGGTCAGCGTCAGCTCGGACAGCCTTCCGGGGCCGATCTGGCGCCCGAGGGCGCGGATGAGGTCGAGAATGTCGCGCCTTACCAGCGGCTCGCCGCCGGTGAGGCGGATGCGGGTGGTGCCGCGCCGGATGAAGGCGCCGGCTATGGCCTCGATCTCCTCGAAGCCCAGAACCTCGCGGCGCGGCAGGAACTGCATGTGCTCGGCCATGCAATAGACGCAGCGCAGATCGCACCGGTCGGTGACCGAGATGCGCAGATAGCTGATGCGCCGCCCGAAACCGTCGACCAGTGGCGCCGTCGAGCTGCCTTCATGCCCGGAGGAAAGATGCAGTGTCATGAGCCTATTCTAGGCGCTGCGAGGCGGGCCGGAAAGGCCGGCGCAAAAACAAAGGGACCGGAGCGAAGCGCGCCGGTCCCCGATTGTGTTCGCTCGTGGTGCCTTCAGTGGCGCACGACCACCCGGGCGCCGACGCGGACGCGATTGTAGAGGTCGACCACGTCGTCATTGGTCATGCGGATGCAGCCCGAGGACACGGCCTGGCCGATCGTCCAGGGCTCGTTGGAGCCATGGATGCGATAAAGCGTCGAGCCGATATAGAGCGCGCGGGCGCCGAGCGGATTGTCGATGCCGCCGGGCATGTGGGCGGGCAGGCCGGGAACGCGGCGGCGCATGGCCGGCGGCGGCGTCCAGCCCGGCCACTCGGCCATGCGGGTGATGCGGTTGCTGCCGGCCCAGGTAAAGCCCTCGCGGCCGACGCCGACGCCGTAGCGCATCGCCTTGCCGCCCTCGAGCACGAGATAAAGCCGGCGCTCGCCGGTCTCGACGACGATGGAGCCGACGGGCAGCGTCGTCTGGTAGTCGACGACCTGCGGGCGGATGGCGGTGTAGCGCGGCGTGGTGCCCGCGGGGCGCTCCCCGACCTCTTCCCAGGTGTTGGTGTCGCGATTGTAGATGCGCGCCGCCGAGACCGGCACGATGGTGGTCAGCGCCATGAGCAGGGCGATGAACACCGCCAGATAGGACTTGAGTCTAGTCTGAGTCACGATGCGCCTCCGGATGATGCCGCTCCGCTTGTTCCGCGGTTGCAGTCGAATGGGACGAATACGATTCTGGTCGGCCTGGCGGAAGCCGGATCGCCGGCTTTTCGCCACAATGCGACCACACAGCCGCAAAAGTGTTGCAAGACGGTAACGAAGACATCTCACCTTTTCGTGACTCCCGATCTTGACTCGGCGCATGCCATCACCTTTTTAGCCGGCGAATTGGGGGAATTGGAGCGTGAGCGGGAATCTCAAGCGCATGGCCGCAGAGGCGGCGCTGGCGGAATTGCGTCCGGGCATGCGGCTCGGGCTCGGCTCGGGCTCGACGGCAGTGGAGTTCGTCGACCTTCTGGGCGGAATGGTGAGAGACGGGTTCGAATGCATCTGCGTGCCGACCTCGGAGCGCACCCGAATCCAGGCCGAGGCGCTGAACATTCCGCTCAGCGATCTCGAGACCCTGCCCGAGCTGGACCTGACCGTCGACGGCGCCGACGAGATCGGCCCGGACCTCGTGCTGATCAAGGGCGGCGGCGGGGCGCTGCTGCGCGAAAAGATCGTCGCTGCGGCCTCGAAGCGCATGGTCGCCATCGCCGACGCTTCGAAGCTGGTCGACCCGCTCGGCGCCTATCCGCTGCCCATCGAGATCAACCCTTTCGGCTCCGGCGCCACCACGCGCGCCATCGCCCGGATCGCGGGGCCGGAGGTCGAGCTGAAGCCGCGCCGGGCGGGCGTCGAGCTGTTCGTGACCGATGGCGGACACCACATCATCGATGCATGTTTTGGCCGCATTCGCGATCCAAAAGCGCTCTCCGCCGCCCTGCTCGAAATTCCGGGCGTGGTGCAGCATGGGCTGTTCATCGGCCTGTGCCAAAGGGCTTACGTCGCCTCGGCGGATGGCGTAGTGACTATCGAACCGTAACGACTGGAAATGGGCTGGCTGGCATGACCGCTTTTATCGTCCGTTCGCGCGCATTCTTCGCCGCACTCGTCTCGGCCGCCGCCCTGAGCGCGGCGCTGCCCGCACAGGCGCAGGAGCTGGCGCCCGAGCACGTGGCCATCGCGCGCGAATATATCGACCTGACCGACCGCGGCGCCGTCTATGAGGTGCTGCTGGTCGAGACCGCCATCGAGACGATGCGCGTCATCATCCAGCAGAATCCCGAGATCATCGACGAGACCGACGCGGCCATCACCGCGACGCTGACCAGCTATCGCGAGCGCAAGGGCGAGCTGCTGGACCAGTTCGCGCGGCTCTACGCGCAGCGCTTCACCATGGAGGAGCTGAGCGAGATCGTCGATTTCTATTCGACCCCGACCGGCACCAAGCTGGCGCAGATAAACGCCGAGATCAGCACCGACGTGCAGACCGTGCTGTCGCTGTTCTCGACCAACATCAAGCGCGAGTTCTTCGCCTCGGTGCGCGCCAGCCTGCGCTCCGAGGGCATCGAGATCTAGCCTGTTTGTTTGTCGCGTTTCCGAACCAGAAAACCGCTTCGCACTTTTCCTGGAAACGCTCTAGCTTCCGGCCTTTTCCGACCGGAATCGACTCCCGATTGCGCCCCGCCTTGTGCGGGGCGTTGCTTTATGTCAGGCGCCCGGCGCCGGAAGGTTTACCACGAGGTTTGCCATGCCCCACGACTACGACCTGATCGTCATCGGCGCCGGTTCGGGGGGCGTGCGGGCGGCGCGCATGGCCGCCACCTACGGCGCTCGCGTCGCCGTCGTCGAGGAATACCGCGTCGGCGGCACCTGCGTCATCCGCGGCTGCGTGCCCAAGAAGCTGTTCGTCTATGCCAGCCGCTTCACCGACACCTTCGAGATCGCCCCAAGCTTCGGCTGGACGGTGGAAGCCAGCTTCGACTGGCAAACGCTGGTCGCCAACAAGGACCGCGAGATCGCCCGGCTCGAACATGCCTATGTGTCGAACCTGGAAAAATCCGGTGCCGAGATCATCCGCGACCGCGCCGTGGTCACCGGACCGAACGGGGTACGGCTGGTGAAGGCGGGACGCGAGCTGACCGCCCGCCACATCCTCGTCGCCACCGGCGGGCACCCCAAGAAGCCGGACATCCCGGGTGCCGAGCTGGGGATCACCTCCAACGAGGCGTTCCATCTCGAGCACCTGCCGCATTCGATCCTGATCGAGGGCGGCGGCTATGTGGCGGTCGAGTTCGCCACCATCTTTTCCGGCCTCGGCGTGAACGTGACGCTGATCTATCGCAGCGACTGCGTGCTGCGCGGCTTCGATCGCGACATGCGCGAAGGGCTCGACGCTGGCCTCGAGGAACGCGGCGTGCGACGCATCTACCAGACCAGCATCGCGGCGCTGGAAAAGCGCGGCGACGACATCGTGGCGCGCTTCTCCGATGGCGTCGAGGCGCCGTTCGGCGCGGTGATGTTCGCCACCGGCCGCAGCGCCAACACCGGCGGGCTGGGGCTGGAGACGGCGGGCGTGAAGCTGTCGGACGGCGGCTTCATCGAGGTCGACGCCTATTCGCAGACGAGCTGCCCGTCGATCCATGCCGTGGGCGACGTGACCGGGCGCGTCGCGCTGACGCCGGTGGCCATCCGCGAGGGCGCCGCCTTCGCCGCGACCGTGTTCAACGACACCCCCACCGCGGTCGACCACTCCTTGATCGCCACCGCCGTGTTCTCCGAACCCGAGATCGGCGCCATAGGGCTGACCGAGGCGGAGGCAGCGACGCATGGCGACATCGACGTCTATTGCGCGCGGTTCCGGCCGATGATCAACACGCTGTCCGACAAGACCCAGCGCATGATCATGAAGCTGATCACCGAGAAGGACGAGGGCAGGGTGCTCGGCTGCCACATCCTGGGGCCGGGCGCGGGCGAACTGATCCAGATGGTCGCCATCCCCTTGGCCATGGGCGCGCACAAGGCCGATTTCGACCGCGCCATCGCCGTCCATCCCACGGCGGCCGAGGAACTGGTCACCTTCAGGGAGCCCAACTGGCGCTATCGCGGCGGGGTGCGCGAAGGTTGACGGCTATTTGCGCATCGGATCGCTCCGAAAACCGCTTCGCAGGTCTTCGGTGCGGCGTCGTGAGATGCTTGGCAGGAATGTCCTGGCTTGCTAGACCGCCCGCTCGTCCGGCAGCGTGTTCCTGTCCTGCCGCCGATCTGCCTTGGAGGCGTGCCTGATGACCACATGGACCCCATCGAGCTGGCGCGGCAAGCCGATCCGCCAGGTGCCCGCCTATCCCGACCAGGCGGCTCTCGAGGCCGCCGAGCGCCAGCTGGCGAGCTTTCCGCCGCTGGTCTTCGCCGGCGAGGCGCGCGACCTCAAGGCGCGGCTGGCCGAGGTGGCGGCCGGCGAGGCGTTCCTGCTGCAGGGCGGGGACTGCGCCGAAAGCTTTGCCGAGCACGGGGCCGACCATATCCGCGATTTCTTCCGCGTCTTCCTGCAGATGGCCGTGGTGCTGACCCATGGCGCTTCGAAGCCGGTGCTCAAGGTCGGGCGCGTGGCGGGCCAGTTCGCCAAGCCGCGCTCCGCCGATAGCGAGACCATAGACGGCGTGACGCTGCCGAGCTATCGCGGCGACATCATCAACGCCATCGACTTCACCGAAGAGGCGCGCCGGCCCGATCCGGACCGCCTGCTGAAAGCCTATCGCCAGTCGGCGGCGACGCTGAACCTGCTGCGCGCCTTCGCCC
>JAEWHZ010000159.1 GCA_023387585.1 Pseudomonadota bacterium | reverse complement strand
GCTTCATCTTCCTGTTCACCGTCGGCGGCGTGACCGGCGTGGTGCTGGCCAATGCGGGCGCCGACCGGGCGCTGCACGACACCTATTACGTGGTGGCGCACTTCCACTACGTGCTCTCGCTCGGTGCGGTGTTCTCGCTGTTCGCCGGCTGGTACTACTGGTACCCGAAGATGTTCGGCCTGATGTACAACGAGGCGCTGGCGAACCTGCACTTCTGGGTGATGTTCATCGGCGTGAACCTGATCTTCTTCCCGCAGCACTTCCTGGGTCTGGCCGGCATGCCGCGCCGCTATATCGACTATCCGGAAGCCTATACGCTGTGGAACCGGGTCTCCTCGATCGGCTACTACATCACCTTTATCTCGCTGCTGATCTTCTTCTGGGTGATGATCGAGGCGGTCCGCAAGCGCCGCAAGGCCCCGGACAATCCGTGGGGCGAGGGCGCGACGACGCTGGAATGGACCCTTTCCTCGCCGCCGCCGTTCCACCAGTTCTCGACCCTGCCCCGGTTCGAGGAAGAAAAGGCGCACTGAGCGGCAGCGTTCCCGGCCGGCGGTCACCGGTTCCGCGATCCGGGAACGCGACAGGACGGGAGTACCGGATGGCCGGCGGCGATGCTGCCGGCCGGTGTCGAAAGGCAGGACGTGGCGTATATCGAACAGCATAGTACCGCCGTGGCCGGCGAAGGCCGGGTGGCCGATTATTTCGCGCTGCTCAAGCCGCGCGTGATGGCCCTCGTGGTGTTCACGGCCTTTGTCGGCATGCTGATGGCGCCGGGCGAAATCAACCCGGTGCTGGCCGCGATCGCCATCCTGTGCATCGCCGTGGGCGCCGGCGCCTCCGGCGCGCTCAACATGTGGTATGATGCCGATATCGACCGGGTGATGAGCCGCACCCTCAATCGCCCGATCCCGGCCGGCCGCGTGCCGCGCGACGACGCGCTGACGCTGGGGCTGATCCTGTCGGGGGGCGCCGTGCTGCTGCTGGCCTTCTCGACCAATTACTTCGCCGCCGGCCTGCTCGCCTTCACCATCTTCTTTTATGCGGTGATCTACACCGTCTGGCTCAAGCGCTCGACGCCGCAGAACATCGTCATCGGCGGCGCCGCGGGCGCCTTCCCGCCCATGGTCGGTTGGGCTGCGGTGACCGGCACGGTGAGCCTTGAAAGCCTCGTGCTGTTCGCCATCATCTTTTTGTGGACGCCGCCGCATTTCTGGGCGCTGGCGCTCTACAAGCAGGGCGATTACGACGAGGCCGGCATTCCGATGATGCCCAACGTCGCCGGCGAGGCCTCGACCCGGCGCCAGATCTTCGCCTATTCTCTGGTCCTCGCCGCCATATCGCTGCTGCCGCTGCCGCTCGGCTTCGCCGGCATCGCCTATACCGTCGTCGCCGCCGGCATGGGCGCGATCTTCGTGTTGCTGTCCTGGCGGCTGCTGCGGGCACAGGCCGGTGCGCCGATGCGTATTGTCGCGCGGCAACTGTTCCAGTTCTCGCTCTATTACCTGTTCGCTATCTTCGCGGCGTTTCTGGCCGAGGCCGTGCTGGCCCGGATGGGGGTGCTGGCATGAATGCGAAACCGATCGAAGCCGATACTGAAGTCGATGCCGCCGAGGCGGCCCGCAAGCGCGGCCAGCGCCGGCGCTCCATCGCCATCGCCCTGGCGCTGGTCGTCTTCTGCGTGCTGTTCTACGTGATCACCATAGTCCGGCTCGGGCCGGACATATTCGTGAGGGCCCTGTGATGTCGAGCGCCGCGCTCCAGCGCAACGAAAAGACCGCGATGATCCTGGCCGGCGTGGTGGCCGCGATGATCGGGCTCGCCTTCGCCTCGGTGCCGCTCTACCAGCTGTTCTGCCAGGTCACCGGCTTCGCCGGCACCACGCAGGTGGCGACCGTCGCCCCGCTCGGCGTCATCGACCGCGAGATGACGGTGCAGTTCGATTCCAACATCGACCCGCGCCTGCCGCTGCGCGTGACGCCCTCGCGCCCGCATACCGGCGCGGTCGGCGCCGTCGAGCACGTGGTCTACACCGCCACCAATACCTCGAACCAGCCGCTGACCACCATGGCGACCTTCAACGTCACCCCGGACCGGGCGGGGCGCTACTTCAACAAGATGGAGTGCTTCTGCTTCACCGAGCAGACGCTGGCGCCGGGCGAGACCGTCGAGATGCCGATCACCTATTTCCTCGATCCGGCGCTCGATGAAAGCTCCGATCTTCACACCGTGCACGATGTGACGCTGTCCTATACATTTTACGCCGTAGAGCCCAAGGGAAACTGAGCCATGGCCGCCCACGTCAAGAACCATGACTACCATATGGTCGAGCCCAGCCCGTGGCCGATCGTGACCTCGCTGGCCCTGCTGCTGCTGGCGATCGGCGGCATCGCCTGGATGCATGACTGGACTCCGTGGCTGTTCTTCATCGGGCTGGCGGCGACCATTTACGGCATGTCGGCCTGGTGGGCGGACGTGGTGCGCGAGAGCCGCGCCGGCGAGCACACTCCGGTGGTGCAGATGCATCACCGCTACGGCATGATCCTGTTCATCGCCTCCGAGGTGATGTTCTTCGTCGCCTGGTTCTGGGGCTATTTCGACTTCTTCTTCCGCTTCGACGACATCGAGCAGCCCGCGCGCCTCGCCTGGACCGGCGGCGTATGGCCGCCGGTGGGCGTCGAGCTGTTCGACCCCTTCCACCTGCCGCTGTTCAACACCATCATCCTTCTGACCTCGGGCACCACGGTGACCTGGGCCCACCATGCGCTGCTGGAAAACGACCGCGACGGGCTGCGCTGGGGCCTGGCGCTGACCATCGCGCTCGGCATTCTGTTCTCGATCGTCCAGACCATCGAATACACCCATGCCGGCTTCTCGTTCTCGGGCAACATGTATGGCGCCGCCTTCTACATGGCGACGGGCTTCCATGGCTTCCACGTCTTCATCGGCACCGTGTTCCTGACCGTGTGCCTGATCCGCGCCATGCGGGGCCACTTCACGCCGGACAAGCATGTCGGCTTCGAGCTGGCCGCCTGGTACTGGCACTTCGTCGACGTGGTGTGGCTGTTCCTGTTCGCCTCGATCTATGTCTGGGGCGCCTGGGGCGTGCCGCTCGCGCACT
>JAEWHZ010000153.1 GCA_023387585.1 Pseudomonadota bacterium | reverse complement strand
ATGGCGGTGTTGAAGCAGACCTCGCCGGCGGCGTGGCCCTCGGCGCCGATGCCGAACCCTTCTATGCGCGTGCCGTCGGCCAGAAGGAGCAGCGCTGTGGGCTTCGGTTTCTGCCAGCCGGTCATGACTTGTGTCCTTGGTGCGCGTTCGTTCGCTCCGGGCAAAAGGCGCGGGGCGGCGAAGGGTTTCGTCTTTGGGTCAGGACGTCGTCATAAAAGGCTGCGCGGGGGCAGGCAAGAGCGTTCGTGCGGTCGGCGTTCATATACCGTTCATCTATCGTTCATCGAGACCGGCGGACGCTGCCCGCCGCGCCGCTCCATCGCCACGGACGTCACCGCCACCGCCACCGCTGCCAGCGTGCAAACGGCCCCCAGCCAGGGCAGGTCGCGATAGCGGATTCCCATCTCGATCAGCCCGCCCCCGAGCGCCGCGCCGATGGCGATCCCCACATTGTAGGCCGCCGGAATCAACGTCGAAGCCAGGTTCGGCCCGTCGGCGGCCCATTGCAGGATGCGGGTTTGCAGCGGCGCGCCGAAGGCGAAATTGACCCCGCCCCAGAACGCCAGCCCGACCGCCAGGACGATGGCATAGGGGCTGATAAAGACCAGCGCCACGAAGGTAAGTGATTGCAATGAAAGGACGGTTATCAGCGAGGGCAGGAGCTTCCAGTCCGCCAGCCTGCCGCCGAGCAGCGCGCCGGCGGTGGCGCCGATGCCGTAGAGCATGAGCATGAACGGCACCATCGCCTGCTCGATCCCGGTCACCTCGCGCAGCAGCGGGGCGATATAGGTGAACAGGCTATACTGGCCGATCATCACCAGCAGGGCCACCAGCAGCGAGAGCACCACCTGCTGGCGCCCCAGCGCCCGGAACTCGCGGCTGATCGCCGGACGCGGCGCCGAGGCGCCGGCATTGGCGGGCAGGGCGAGGATGGCGATCACGGTGGCGATCACGCCGATGATGGCGACCGACCAGAACGTCGCGCGCCATCCGAATGCATTGCCGATGGCGGTGCCGAGCGGTACGCCGATGACATTGGACAGCGTCAGCCCGGCAAGCACCAGGGCGACCGCGAAGCCGCGCCGTTCCGGCGGCACCAGGCTCAGCGCCACCACGGCGGCGATGCCGAAATAGGTGCCGTGCAGCGCCGACACGAAGATGCGGGCGGCGAGCAGGATCTCGAAATTCGGCGCGATGGCGCATGCCGCCTGGCCCAGGGCGAAGATGCCGGTGAGCGCGACGATCAGCCTCTTGCGCGGAATATGGTTGGTCATCAGCGCCAGCGCGGGCCCGCCGATCGCGATGCCGGCTGCATAGGCGGTGACGAGGATTCCGGCGACGGGAATCGAGATTCCCAGCCCCTCCGCCACTTCGGGCAGCACGCCGGCGATGACGAATTCGGCCGTCCCATAGGTGAAGGCGGCAAGGAACAGGGCGAGAAGAGGCAGGTTCATGGTCGTGACGTGGTCCGGTGCCGTGGCCTTGTGGACCGCCGGCCGGGCGGTTGCAATCGCCAAAGGCCGAAGCTTGGCACTGGCGTTGCCGCCGCGCCGGAGTATAGTGGCTTATCCGGGGCGTGCTTTTGCGGGGGCATCATGGCGGTCAGTGCGCAAACCATGAAGAATTATGCGCTGGCGACGGGGTTGCGCGGCGTATTGATGCTGATCGCCGGCATCTATGCGGTGCTGTTCCCGCTGGCGGCTTTGGCGGTTCTGGTCGTGGTGGGCGGCATCCTGCTCATCGTCGATTCGGCGCTGGGGCTGTGGAGCCTGACTTTCGGCGGCGGCAAGAGCGGCAATTACTGGTTCGACGTGATCGCCAACGTCGCCTCGCTGCTGCTGGGCGTGCTCCTTCTGCTCAGCCTGCCGCTGGCGACGCTGCTGACGGCGGCGGTCGTCGTCTACATCATGGCGTTCTCGATGCTCGTCGTCGGCGGCATGCAGATCTGGTACATCCTGCGCGAGCGCGAGAGCTATGCGCGCATCTGGCCGGTGCTGCTGAGCGGCATCGCCTATGTCCTGTTCGCCATCGTGCTGATGCTGTTCCCGATCGTCAGCGCCGAAGTGCTGGTGATCTTCGGCGGCATCCTGACGATCCTGTTCGCGGGCGGGCTGATCGGCTGGGCCTGGCGGCTCTGGCAGCGGGCCAAAACGTCGGAATGACACCGGAATAATGACGCTGCGAGCTGTCTGCTTCGGCCGGCGGCCGTCCGGATCGGTACAGCGTGTTGCCGGGTTTGCCTTTGCGCGCCGATGGCGTAGGACATGCGCATGCGCTTTTCAGACAGCTTTCTCGACGAGATCAGGCAGCGCCTGCCGATCACGCAGGTCGTGGGCGAGCATGTCGTATGGGACAAGCGCAAGAGCCAGCCGGGGCGGGGGGACATGTGGGCCTGCTGCCCGTTCCACGGCGAGAAGAGCCCGAGCTTTCATGCCGACGACCGCAAGGGCATCTATCACTGCTTCGGCTGCGGCGCGCATGGCGATCATTTCCGCTTCCTGACCGAAAAGACCGGCATCAGCTTTCCCGAGGCTGTCGAGCGCCTGGCGGGCCTCGCCGGCGTCGCCATGCCGCAGCGCGATGCGCGCAGCGAGGCGCGCGAGCGCGAGCACAAGGGCCTGTCCGAGGTCATGGAGCTGGCGACCCGCTATTTCGAGGCGGCGCTGGCGCATAATATCGGTGCGAGGGCGCGCGGCTATCTGTTCGAGCGCGAGGTGTCGGCCCAGAGTCAGGCGCGGTTCCGCATCGGCTATGCGCCCGACAGCCGCAACGGGCTCAAGGAGCATCTGGCCGAGAACGGGGTGTCGGCGCAGCAGATGGTCGATACGGGGCTCGTGGTGTCGCGCGAGGATGACGGGCTGCCCTTCGACCGGTTCCGCGATCGGCTGATGTTCCCGATCACCGATTTCCGCGGGCGGGTCATCGCCTTTGGCGGGCGGGCGCTGAGCGCGGACGTGCCGGCGAAATATCTCAACTCGCCCGAGACGGAGCTCTTCAAGAAGCGGCTGACGCTCTATAACGGCCAGTCGGCGCGCAAGGCGGCGTATGAGGGCAAGTCGGTGATCGTGGTCGAGGGCTATCTCGACGTGATCGCGACCGTGGCCGCCGGCTTCGAGGGCGCGGTGGCGCCGCTCGGCACGGCGTTGACGGAAGAGCATCTCGAATTGTTGTGGCGCATGACCGATGCGCCGATCCTGTGCTTCGACGGCGATGCAGCCGGCCAGCGTGCCGCCGCGCGCGCCGCCGATATCGCGCTGCCATTGCTCAAGCCGGGCAAAACGGTGCGTTTCGCGACGCTGCCGGAGGGGCAGGATCCGGATGATCTGATAAAGGCGCGCGGGCGCGAGGCTTTCGCCGAGGTTCTGGAGCGTGCCCGCAGCCTGTCCGACGTGGTGTGGAGCCTCGAGACCGGCGGTCTTGTGCCGGAGACGCCGGAAGCGCGGGCGGCGCTCGAGGCGCGGCTGCGCCAGCGTGCCGGCGGTATCCAGGACAATTCGGTGCGCCGGCACTATCAGCAGGCCTTCGAGGAAAGGCTGCGCGCTTTTTTCACCCCGATCCGTCCCGACCGCGCGCAGCGCGAGGGCCGCTATGGCCGGCCGTCGCGCGCCGGCCGCACCAGCCCGCGGGTCGTCGTTTCCGACACCCTGCGCAATTCGCGCCTGCTGCGCGCCTCGGGCGCCGCCGACACCAGCCCGCGCGAGGGGGCGATCGTTCTGACCCTCGTCAACCATCCGGCGCTGGCGGAGGATCATTTCGAGGCCCTGGCGGGGCTCGAGTTCGAATCGCCCGATGCGCGGCGGCTGCTCGCCGTGCTGCTCGATTTCGTGATGATGCATCCGAGCAGCGACGGCGAGGCGATAAGGGCCGCGCTTGCGATCCGCGGTTTCGCGGAATTCATCGCCCGCACCGACGAAATGCTGGCGCGCCAGGGGGTATGGCAGCCGCGCCGGGACAGTGCGCGGATGGACGCGGAGACCGGGCTGAATCATGCGCTGGCCTTGCATAACAAGAAAGTTCAGCTAAATAGGGAGCTCAAGGCAGCCGAAGCGGCGCTGGGCGACGACCCGAGCGAAGAAACCTTTGAGCGGCTGCGTGATATAAAGAACCAGATTACCACTGTGGATGGCACAGAGGCATTGATCGAAGGATTTGGTTCGTTATCGGGACGTGCGACGCGCAGCTTCTAGGGGAACCGGAGGGCTGGCGCATAGCGCGATTTTTGGCTGTATCGGTTTCAGTGTCCCGTGGCGAGTGGCCTGCGCACGCAAAAGTGCGTGTCCCCAACCTTTACCATGCCTTCAGGCTTTCCGACCTACAGGCTGGTTCGCTCGCGCGACGCGCACCGCGAGCTGGCTGTTTCGACCCGGTTTGACCGGACCCGCCCTTGCGGGACCGAGGAGTGATTGATGGCCACAAAGGCAGCGACCAAGACCACCAAGGACGCCGAGAAGCCCGACACCGGCAGCGAGGCGAGCCATGACAGCCCGTTGCTCGATCTGTCGGATGCTGCCGTCAAGAAGCTGATCAAGACCGCCAAGAAGCGCGGTTACGTCACCTATGAAGAGCTGAACGCGGTCATGCCTTCGGAAGAAGTCTCTTCCGAACAGATCGAGGACATCATGTCGATGTTCTCCGATATGGGCATCAACGTCGTCGACGAGGACGAGGTCGAGGAGGCCGAGGCCGAGACCGCGGCCGACGAGGAAGAGGGCGGCGAGCTGGCGCCCACAAGCGGCACCACCGCCGTCGCCAGCAAGTCGAACACCCGCGAAGGCAGCGACCGTACCGACGATCCGGTGCGCATGTATCTGCGCGAGATGGGCTCGGTCGAGCTGCTCAGCCGCGAGGGCGAGATCGCCATCGCCAAGCGCATCGAGGCCGGCCGCGAGACTATGATCCAGGGGCTGTGCGAGAGCCCCCTGACCTTCCAGGCCATCATCATCTGGCGCGAGCAGCTGGCGCAGGCCGAAATCCTGCTGCGCGACATCATCGACCTCGAAGCCACCTATGCCGGGCCCGACGCCAAGCAGGCCGCGCCGGCCCCCGACCTTGCGACGCTGATCGCACCGAAATCGGCCGAGATCGAGCGGCTCAAGAAGCCCGAACCCAAGATGCGCACCAGGCCGGTCAAGGGCGACGGCAAAGACGGCTACGTGCCCGAGGAGCCGGAGCAGCCGCAGGATCCGGCCGAGGACGAGGACGACGATTTCGAGAACGCCCTGTCGCTGTCGGCGATGGAAGCGGAGCTCAAGCCGCAGGTGGTTTCGACCTTCGACCGCATTGCCGAGGCTTACGGCAAGATGCGCGCCATCCAGGACCGGCACGCCGAGGATCGCTCCAAGGCGATGAGTGCCGGCGACACCAGCCGGCTCGAGGCGCTGCGCGCCGAGGTGATCGCGGACGTGAAGTCGCTGTCGCTCAATGCCAGCCGTATCGAAAGCCTGGTCGAGCAACTCTACGACATCAACAAGCGCCTGGTGAAGCTCGAAGGGCGCCTGCTGCGCCTTGCAGAAAGCTATGGCGTCAAGCGCGACGACTTTTTGCAGAGCTATTATGGCCATGAGTTGAACCCCGCCTGGGAAGGCAGCATCGGTGCGCGGGGCGGCAAGGGCTGGGCGGAATTCGCCCGCCGCGAGGCCGATACCATCCACGATTTGCGCGGCGAGATCGCAACGCTCGCGACCGAGACCGGTCTCGATATCGCCGAATACCGGCGCATCGTTCACAAGGTTCAGAAGGGCGAGCGCGAGGCGGCCATCGCCAAGAAGGAGATGGTGGAAGCGAACCTTCGGCTCGTGATTTCCATCGCCAAGAAATACACGAACCGCGGTTTGCAGTTCCTCGACCTGATCCAGGAGGGCAATATCGGCCTGATGAAGGCCGTGGACAAGTTCGAGTACCGGCGCGGCTACAAGTTCTCGACCTACGCCACCTGGTGGATCCGGCAGGCCATCACCCGCTCGATCGCCGACCAGGCTCGCACCATCCGCATCCCCGTGCACATGATCGAGACGATCAACAAGATCGTGCGCACCTCGCGCCAGATGCTGCACGAGATCGGCCGCGAGCCGACGCCCGAGGAGCTTTCCGAAAAGCTCCAGATGCCGCTCGACAAGGTGCGCAAGGTCTTGAAGATCGCCAAGGAGCCGATCAGCCTCGAAACGCCGATCGGCGACGAGGAGGATTCGAACCTCGGCGATTTCATCCAGGACGTGAACGCGGTGCAGCCGATCGATGCGGCGATCCAGTCGAATTTGCGCGAGACGACGACGCGCGTCCTCGCCTCGCTTACCCCGCGCGAGGAACGCGTTCTGCGCATGCGCTTCGGCATCGGCATGAACACCGACCATACGCTCGAGGAGGTCGGCCAGCAGTTCTCGGTGACGCGCGAGCGCATCCGCCAGATCGAGGCCAAGGCGCTGCGCAAGCTCAAGCACCCGAGCCGGAGCCGCAAGCTGAGGAGCTTCCTCGACAATTAGAGGCTACAGATGCAGGTCAAGATCATCGTGCACGAAGCCGAAGAAGGCGGCTACTGGGCGGAAGTTCCGGCCATCCCCGGATGCGTCAGCCAGGGCGAGACTTTGGCGGAACTCGAGGATAATGTCCGTGAGGCAATCATCGGATGCCTGTCGATCGATCCGGTGGACCCCGTCGTTGAAGGGTTCGAAAGGATAGTGGAACTGACGCCGTGAAGGCGATTTCCGGCCGCGCGTTTGCCCGCTTGCTGGGGCGCCGCGGCTGGAAGCTTCTGCGGACCGGCGACAGCCACCACATTTACGGACGTGAAGGCGAGATCGCGAGGATTTCGGTACCGTACACGGCAATTCGGCTCTCAAGGTTGGCCTCCTGCGTCACATCGCCAAGCTTGCGAACATTCCGGAAGATGAATTGAGGTGAGCTCACCGATCAAAATCACCTCCATCCGCGCCGTGGTGCCGTTTCGGCTGGCGCTTACCTTTTCCGACGGGGCGCAGGGGACGTTCGATGCGGCGGAGCTGATCGCGCAGCGCGGGGAAGGGAATGCGGCGTTGCGCGAGCGGAAATATTTCGCCAAGGTCGAACTGGCCAACGGGGTCCCGACCTGGCCCAATCATTTCGACATCTCGC
>JAEWHZ010000145.1 GCA_023387585.1 Pseudomonadota bacterium | reverse complement strand
CGCCGGCATCGGTGCGCCCGGCGGCCTGCACCCTGATGGTTTCACCGCAGAATTTTTGCAAAGCCTCTTCGAGCGCCTGCTGCACCGACATGCGGTCGGCCTGGCGTTGCCAGCCGCAGAACGGGGTGCCGTCATATTCGAGGATCAGCCGGTAGCGCGGCACCGCACTCAGCCGACGCGCGGCGGCAGGGCGCCGGCCCCGCGCAAAAATTCCGCCGCGTTCATCGCCGCCTTGCCCTCGCGCTGCACGTCGACGAGACGCACGCTGCCCTTGCCGCAGGCAATGGTGAGGTTTTCGAGCACCGTGCCGGGCTCCGCCTCGGCTTCGGCCAGCGTCGAGCGCAGCACCTTGACCCGGGTCGGCTTGCCGCCCAGCGTCAGCTCGAACCAGGCCCCGGGAAACGGCGACAGCCCGCGGATATGGTCGTGCACCTCCTGTGCGGGCCGCGAAAAATCGATGCGCGCTTCGGCCTTGTCGATCTTTTTCGCATAGGTGACGCCGGCTTCGGCCTGCGGCGTGAAGTCGAGGCTGCCGCGTTCGAGCGCGGCGAGGGCCCGCCCCATCAGGTCCGCGCCGAGCCGCATCATCGCGTCGTGCAGCTCGCCAGCCGTCATGTTCGGACCAATGGCGATCTCCTCGGCCATGCCGACCGGGCCGGTGTCCAGCCCTTCCTCCATGCGCATCACCATGACCCCGCTGCGCTTGTCGCCGGCCATCACCGCACGCTGGATGGGCGCGGCGCCGCGCCAGCGCGGCAGCAGGGAGCCGTGCAGGTTGAGGCACCCCAGCCGGGGCGCTTCCAGCACCGGCAGGGGCAGGATGAGGCCATAGGCGACGACCACGGCCACATCGGCCTCGAGCGCGGAAAACAGGATCTGCTCGGCCTCATCGCGCAAGCTGCGCGGGGTGCGCACCTCGATGCCGAAGCCGAGGGCGGTCTCGTGCACGGGGCTGCGCCTTTCAGCCTGGCCGCGCCCGGCGGGTTTCGGCGCGCGGGTATAGACGGCGGCGACCTCATGGCCGGCGCCGACGATCTCGGTCAGCGTGGGCACGGCGAAATCGGGCGTGCCCATGAAGACGACGCGCATGGCGTCAACCCGCCGCGCGGCGGGCCGCCTTGTCGAATTTCTTGACGATCCGGTCGCGCTTCAGCCGGCTGAGATAGTCGATATAGAGCACGCCATCGAGATGATCGATCTCGTGCTGCGCGCACACCGCCAGCCGGTCGCTGGCCTCCATCTCCACCGTCTTGCCGTCGAGATCGGTGTAGCGCACCGTGACCTCGGCCGGTCGCTCGACCTCGTAATAGAGTTCCGGGATCGACAGGCAGCCCTCTTCGCTCACCGCCGTCTCGTCGGAAACCTTCAGGATCTCCGGGTTGATCATCACCACGGGCGCAGGCTTCTCGTCTTCCTTGGCGAGATCCATGACGACGACGCGGCGCAACACGCCGATCTGCGGCGCGGCGAGGCCGACGCCCGGCGCGTCATACATGGTCTCGAGCATGTCGCGCGCCAGTTCGCGCACCTCCTCGTCAACGGCGTCCACCGGATCGGCGACGGCGCGCAGGCGCTGGTCGGGAATGACGAGGATAGGGCGGATGGTCATTGGCGGCAGGTTCCGAGGATGTGCTGTCCGCAATATGGTATTTGCCGGCGCGCGGTCAACACCGCTGGCCGTCACGGAACATTTCACGAACCGCCGAATCGGATAGTGTGGGGCGATGGACCAGATTCTCTTCAGGATCGGCGAGCTTGCGGTGACGCCGTTGATCGCGCTCGCCGTCGGCCTCGGATTGATCGCGCTCCTGCTCTGCGTGCTGCTGGCGGTGGCGATACGCTCGGGGCGGCAGAGCGCCGAGGAGGCCGCGGGCATCGCCACGCGCAGCGCCGAGCTCGAGCGGCACATGGCCGACATGATGCGCATCCAGAACGAGATGACCGGGCGCATGCAGACGATGTCGGAGATCTTCGGCTCGCGCACCTCCGACCTGGCCCGGCTGGTCAATGAGCGGCTCGATTCGACCAGCCAGCGAGTCGGCGCGGCCCTGGCCGAGACGCGCACCAAGACCGATGAAGGCCTGGCCAAGCTCAACGAGCGGCTGGCGGTGATCGATCGGGCGCAGACGACGATCCGCGAATTGTCGGGCGAGATCGTGTCTCTGCAATCGATCCTGTCCAACAAGCAGACGCGCGGCGCCTTCGGCCAGGGGCGCATGGAGGCGATCATCGCAGACGGGCTGGCGCAGGGCGGCTACAGCTTCCAGACGACCTTGTCGACCGGCGGTCGGCCCGACGCGCTGATCCACATGCCCAATGGCGCGCCGCCGCTTGTGATCGACGCGAAATTCCCGCTCGAAAGCTGGCAGCGCCTGTCCGGCGCCGAAAGCCCGGATGCGGCCAAGCAGGCCGCGAGCCAGTTCCGCACCGACGTGTCGGTGCATGTGCGCGCCATCGCCGAAAAATACCTGATCGCCGGCGAGACGCAGGACACGGCCTTTTTGTTCGTGCCCTCGGAGTCGATCTTCGCCGACATCCATGAGCGCTTCGAGGATCTGGTGCAGCGCGCCGCCCGCGCCCGCATCGTCATCGTCTCACCCTCGCTGTTGATGCTGTCGATCCAGGTGATCCAGGCGCTGCTGCGCGACGTGAAGATGCGCGAGCAGGCGCATCTGATCCAGAAGGAAGTGCACGAGCTGCTGGCCGATATCGCCCGGCTCGACGAGCGGGTGAACAAGCTCGACCAGCATTTCGACACCACCCAGAAGGACATCAAGCTGATCCTGACCTCGACCGGCAAGATCACCCGGCGCAGCGAGCGGATCGAGGCGATGGACTTCGAGGAGCCGCAGCGGCTGGCGGGGGAATAGCGCTCTCAGCCTAACCCGCGAGCCGCAGGCCCGGCTCGCCGTCGGCGGCGACAGGGTCCAGCCGGCGCTTGGCGCCGCTTGTCAGCTCGGCGAAGGCCGAGATGTCGAGCGGGCGCCCGAGCAGATAGCCCTGGGCCTCGGCGCAGGTCTCGCGGCGCAGGAATTCGAGCTCCTCGGGCCGTTCGACGCCCTCGGCGACCACCGGCACGTTGAGCCCGCTGCCCAGCCCGAGCACGGCGCGCACGATGGTGGCCGACTGCTCGGAGGCGTCCACCGAGGCGATGAAGGACTTGTCCACCTTGATCTTGTCGAAGGCGAAGGCGCGCAGGTTGGCGAGCGAGGAATAGCCGGTGCCGAAATCGTCCATGGCGACGCGCACGCCCAGCGCCTTGATCGCATCGAGCGCGGCGACGGCGCGCACCATGTCGCGGATCAGCGCCGTCTCGGTCACCTCGATCTCCAGCCGGCTGGCGACGAGGCCGGTTTCCACGAGGATGTCGGCGATACGCTCGGGGAAGTCGGCGGCATGCAATTGCACGGCCGAGACGTTGACGGCGACGGAGAGCGGGTTCTTCCAGCCCGCCGCCTCGCGGCAGGCGGTGCGCAGCACCCATTCGCCGATGGCGAGGATCAGCCCCGATTCCTCGGCGATGGGGATGAACACCATCGGCGACACCGCCCCGCGCCGAATGGTTCCAGCGCATCAGCGCCTCGAAGCCGCCGACCTCGCCGGTGCGGAGATCGACCTGCGGCTGGTAGACCACGGCCAGTTCGTCGCGCAGCAAGGCGGTGCGCAGATCGTTCTCGATCAGGCGCTTCTCGCGCACGGCAATGCCCATTTCCGCCTCGAAGAAACGGTGCACCCCGCGGCCGTCCTGCTTGGCGCGGTAGAGCGCGGTGTCGGCATTGGTGACGAGCTGCTCGGCGGTGGCGGCGTCGGACGGATAGAGCGCGACGCCGATCGAGACCGAGACGAAGGGACCGCTCTGGCTGGCGAGATTCGTCTGCTGAAACGCTTCCAGGATGGATTCGGCGACACGGCCGGCGCGGCCGGGCTCGTTGACCTCGGGCACGATGACGGCGAACTCGTCGCCGCCGAGCCGGGCGCAGGTCTGGCCCGCGTCGAGCACTTCGGTGAGGCACTCGGCGACGCGGCGCAGCATGGCATCGCCGGTGCCGTGCCCGAACAGGTCGTTGACCTCCTTGAAGCGGTCGAGATCGAGGCACAGCACGGCAAGCCCGTCGCCGCTGCGCTGGGCTTGGGCTATCTCCTTGTGCAACTGCTGGTTGAAGGCGGCGCGGTTGGCGAGGCCGGTGAGCGAATCGTGGTGGGCGAGGAAGCGCAATTGCTGCTCGTCGCGCTTGCGCGCCGACAGGTCGCGCACGGCGAAGGCGGTTGCGGGATGACCGGCATAGACGATCTGGCGCGCGATCACCTCGACGGGCAATTGCGTGCCGTCGGCGCGCCGGATGGTGGTCTCGTAGGCGGTGCCGGCATGGGCCACCAGCTCGTCGAGCGTTTTAGGCTGCAACAGCGTATCGAGCGCGGCGCCGGCGAGCCGCTCGGTATCCTGCCCGGCCAGCGCGGCGAAGGCGCCGTTTGCCACCGCGATGCGGCCGGACTGGGTGACGGCGAGGCCTTCGATGGCAGCTTCGGCCAGCGCCATCATGCGGTCGGCCTCGACGGCCGAGCGGCGTTCCTCGCGCGCATCGAGCCACAGCGCACCGAGCGCGGCGGCGATAATGACGGCGCTGACCAGCGCGACCCCGATCGACAGCAGCGTCGGGGTGACGTCGCCGCTTTCGATGATGGAGAAGCAATTGTCGAGATTGGCCGCACCCATGCCGGTGAAATGCATGGTGCAGATGGCGACGGTCAGCAGCGCCGCGCCGCGCAGGCGCCCGCGCAGCCCCTGCAGCCGCCCCACGGTGAACAGCGCCAACCCGCCGAAGACGATGCCGAAGACGATCGAGGCCGCGATCAGGCCCCAGTCCCACACGATCTGCCCGCCGACAACCAGCGAGGCCATGCCGGCATAATGCATGCCGGCGATGCCGATGCCGACGATGCAACCGCCCAGCGCCATATCGGCTGGCCCCCGCGCGATGGCGGCGAACAGCAGCCCGCCACCGATGATCAAGAGGGCGGTGACCAGCGACAGCGCCGTCAGGCCGAGATCGTAGCCGGCGGGCAGGTCCTGGCGGAAGGCCAGCATGGCGATGAAATGCGTGGCCCACACCCCGAAGCCGACGGTAACGGCCCCGACCCCGGCCCAGCCATAGCGCTGCGCCCCCTCGGCGCGCCGGGCCCGGTGCAGCAGGCTGACCCCGGCAAAGGAGGAGGCGCCGCAGATGATGGCGGCGAGCACGACCAGTTCGAGCTCGTGCTGGAACAGCAGCGCGGAAACGACGTCGGACACGTGAGGCCCCCCGGGCTGAAGCCTGTCGCCCGGACCTGCGAGGCACGCTTCGTGAATTGCCGGACAAGCATGGACAGCGCCGGTTAACGGAGTTTGCCCAGAGCCGGGTTGTGGCCGGTCTCGTGCGGTTCACGGTTAGCGAATGGTTGTACGCTGTCCGGTTGCGTGCGGCCCGTGAACCGCCGCGCCCCCTGCGCGTTACCCTGAACGTCAACACCCCGTGTCGAGCGAGCCACTGCCATGAGCCTTCACACCCGCCCCGGCCGCGTCATGGCCGAAGACGAAACCCCCGACAGCGGCGTCTATTCGCTGGGTCCGGGCCAGCCCATCAGCCAGGTCGAGATCGACGACATCGCGCTCGACG
>JAEWHZ010000111.1 GCA_023387585.1 Pseudomonadota bacterium | reverse complement strand
TGATGGGCGCGGCGCCGTCCATGGCGCGGGTGGCGCTGCAATTTTCGAGCTACGAGAAATTCTGGCTGGCCTGTCTGGGGCTGACGGCGGCCGTCGCCGTGTCCGGCGGCAAATGGTACAAGGGCGGCATCAGCCTGATGCTCGGCCTCGCCGTCGCCCAGGTCGGGCTCGACCCGGTGTCGGGCCAGGCGCGGCTGACCTTCGGCAATCCCAATTTGATCGGCGGGCTGGCCTTCGTGCCAGTGCTGATCGGCATGTTCGCCATTCCCGAAGTGCTGCGCTATGCGCTGTCGCTGCGCGAGATCACGCCGCCGCCGATCCAGAAGATCGGCAACATGCTGGCCGGCGTCGGCTCGGTGATCTGGCGGCGCAAGGTCGACATGGTGCAGGGCAATGTGACCGGCGTCGTCATCGGCGTCATCCCCGGCGCGGGCGCCGACATCGCCGCCTATATCTCCTATGCGATCTCGCGGCGGTTCTCGAAGATCGGCCACAAATTCGGCACCGGCGTTCCGGATGCGCTGGTGGCGCCGACCACCTCCAACAATGCGGCGGTGGGCGGGGCGATGATCCCGGCGACGGTGTTCGGCATTCCCGGCGACAGCCTGACGGCGATCATCATCGGCGTGTTCTTCCTCAAGGGATTGAATCCGGGGCCGACCGTGTTCATCGAGAACGCGCTGCTGATCAACACCGTCTTCGTGTCCTTCCTGATCGCCAATCTGCTGATGGTCCCGTTCGGGCTGATGGCGACCAGCGCCTTCCAGCGCGTCATCCGCGTTCCGCGCTACATGCTGATGCCGGCGGTGCTCGCCTTCTGCATCATCGGCGCCTTCGCGGTCGAGAACACGCATTTCGCCGTGATCACCATGCTGATGCTGGGGCTGGTGGCCTTCGCCATGGAGAAATACGGCTATCCGCTGGCGCCGGCGATCCTGGGGCTGGTGCTCGGGCCGATGCTGGAAGAAACCTTCCTCAATTCGCTGATCCGGGCGCGCGGCAATCCGCTGGCCTTTGTCGAGCGCCCGCTGTCGATGACGCTCGCGATCGTGGTGGCCGCCATCTGCATCGTGCCGGTGGCGCTGGCCCTGTGGCGCAGGCTTCGGGCAGGAGGCGCGCGGACTGGATGAGCGCGGCCGGATATCTGACCGAAAGCCTTGCCGACACCGCCTTCCAGGTGATCGAGGAAAAGATCGTCACCCTCGAGCTGCCGCCCGGCAGCCGGGTGACCGAGCGGGCGCTGTGCGAGTTGACCGGGTTCGGGCGCACCCCGGTGCGCGAGGCGCTGCTGCGGCTCTCGCAGGGCTTTCTGATCGAGATCTTGCCGCGCAACGGCATATTGATCACGCCGATGGATTACGACGTGATCCTGATGACGCTCGAAGTGCGGCGCCATGTGGAGCGGCTGATCGTCGAGCGGGCGGCGCGCTATTGCGACGATCGCGACCGGCGGCGGCTCGACGGGCTCAGATCGGCGTTTCAGGATGCGACCGATCGCGGCGACGCGCTTGGTTTCATCCGCACCGACCATGCGTTTAACGAGGCGTTGAACTCGGCCGCAAGGCATCCGGTCGCGGCCAAGATCGCCCAGCCGCTGCACAGCGTCAGCCGGCGCATGGGTTTCGCGCTGGGGCGGATCGAAGGCTCGGGGTTCAACATCACCGGGCCGACGCATCAGCGGCTGATCGAGGCGGTGGTGGCCGGCGACGTGCCGGCGAGCATTTCGGCGCTCGACCATCTGCTCGATGTCGTCGACGAGCTGAAACGGCTCTGTGAGGAGAAGGGGGTGGGCTATGGCTTCTGAAAATGGTTCCGGCGTGCGGCGGGTGGTGTCCTACGGCAAATCCTTCGCCGACCGGCTCGACGAGCTGGCGCAAAGGCTGGGCGACGGTTTCGAGATTGTTCGCGTGCCCACCGATGCCACCCCGCAGGCGATGGAAGAGGGTTTCGCCGGCGCGCTGGCGGTGATCGCCGTGGGCACGAGCGAGGGCCTGCCCCTGCCGGACGGGCTGAAGCTGCTGCATCTGCCGGGCATCGGCTGGGACGGGGTGTCGCCTTCGCATGTGCCGGCTTCGGCCGAGATCGCCAATGTCGGCGGGCATGAGGCCGCGGTGGCGGAATATTGTCTCGCGCAGATGCTCGAATGGTGCCACCGGCTGCGGGCGGCGGATACGGAATTCCGCGCCGGATCGTGGATGCGCTCGAGCCGGTTCGGCGGCCAGCCGCATCGCGAATTGCGCGGCGCGACGGTCGGCATCGTCGGCTATGGCAATATCGGGCGTGATCTGGCGCGCATGCTGCGTGCGCTGGGGGTCCGGGTGCTGGCGGCCAATCGCAGCGCCTCGGCTTTCGACGATCTGGTCGATGCGCGCTTCGGGCTCGACGAGATCCCGCAAATGCTGGCGCAATGCGATTTCGCCGTGATCGCGGTGGCGCTGACGCCGGAAACACGGGGGCTGATCGGCGCCGAGGCGTTGCAGGCGCTCGGGGCGGAAGGCGTGCTGGTCAATGTCGCGCGCGGGCCGGTCGTCGATGAGGACGCGCTGTTCGAGGCGCTGTCGGACGGCACGCTGGGCGGGGCGGTGATCGACGTGTGGTACCGCTATCCCGACCGCGTCGACGATCCCGACCCCAAGCCGTCGCGGCACGATTTCGCTGCGCTGAGCAATGTGGTGATGACACCGCATATCTCCGGCTGGACGGAGGGCACGGCGGCGCGCCGGGTCGCGGCGATCGCAGAGAATATCGAGCGGGCCGCCCGGGGCGAAGCGTTGCGCAACGTCGTCGCCCGGGGCACGCGCCCCGCCTGAACCCAATCATCCAATCGGTTTTTTGAAGAGGGACTATCCATGTCGAAGCTGATCCGGGGCGTGCATCCGATCATCTATGCGCTGTTCGATGCCAAGGGCGCGCTCGACCGCGACGCCATGCGCCGCCAGATCGAGGTGTGCCTGGGCCAGGGCGCCGTCGGCATCACCACGCTGGGGCTGGCGACCGAAGTGCGCTATCTCAGCGCCGAGCAGCGCCGCCAGGTGGTGGAGTGGAACGCCGAGGATATCGGCGGGCGCGTGCCGCTGGGGGTGACGATCTTCGCCGACACGCCCGAAGAGCAGATCGCGCTGGTGGAGCATGCCGCCTCGACCGGGGCCGACTGGGTGATCGTGCAGGCGCCCGCGACGGCGACCGACGAGGCCTCGCTGATCCGGGATTTCTCGACGGTGCTCGAGGCGACGCCGCTGCCGGCGGCCCTGCAGAACATGCCGCAATTCCTCGGCGTCGGGCTTTCGGTCGATTCCATCACGCAACTGGCGTCGAAATACTCCAAGCTGATCGGCATGAAGCAGGAGGTTTCGGCGCTCGAGACCGCGGCGCTGATCGAAAGCACCGGCGACGCCGTGCAGGTGTTCTCGGGCCGCGGCGGGCTGGAGCTGGTCGACTGCATGATCGCGGGCATCGCCGGGCACATCCCGGCGCCCGAATATGCCGACTATCTGGTCGAGCTGTGGAACCTGATGGAGCAGGGAAGCGAGGACGAAGCGCGCGCGGTCTATGAGCGGGTGCTGCCGGTCGCGACCTTCATCCTGCAATCGCTCGAGGGGCTGACCACCTACGGCAAGCTGCTGTTCTGCCTGCGCAACCATATCCCCTTCCATCAGCGGCCCGACGCCATGCGCCCGACCGCCTTCGGCATCAGGGCCCTTTCGGCCTATGCCGCCCGGCTGGGCGTCGACACCTCCGACTGGGCGGAGCAGCTGCCCGCGGCGCTGCGCGCCGGCCTGACGAAGATGCAGCCGGCATGAAGATCACCGCGCTCAAGACCTATCTGGTCGCCCCGCGCTGGCTGTTCCTCAAGGTCGAGACCGACGAGGGCATTTCCGGCTGGGGCGAGCCGGTGCTCGAGGGGCATGCGGAAACGCTGGCCACCAAGATCGCCGAGCTGGCCGATTTCGTCATCGGGCTCGATCCGCGCCGGATCGAGGACATCTGGCAGATGCTGTACCGCAATGGCTGCTATCGTGGCGGGCCGGTGCTGATGAGCGCCATTTCCGGGCTCGACATGGCGTTGTGGGACATCAAGGGCCGGGCGCTCGGCGTGCCGGTCCACGAATTGCTCGGCGGGCCGGTGCGCGACAGGGTGCGCACCTATTGCTGGATCGGCGGCGACCGGCCGTCGAACCTGATCGAGGGCGCGCTGGCGCTGCGCGACAAGGGCTATGATGCGTGCAAGTTCAACATCTGCTCGGAATTGCAGATCGTCGACAGCTACGCCAAGGTCGACGGCATCATCCGCAATCTGTTCGAATTGCGCGAGGCGGTCGGGTCGAGCATGGACCTCGCCTTCGACTTCCATGGGCGCGTGCATGCGCCCATGGCCCGCGTGCTGCTCAAGGAGCTCGAGCCGCTGCGCCCGATGTTCGTCGAGGACGCGGTGGTGTCGGCGATGGTCGAGACCATGGCCGACCTAGCGCGCTCGACCAGCATCCCGCTATGCATCGGCGAGCGGCTGCACAGCCGCTACGACTTCAAGCGCGTGTTCGAGCTGCGAGCCGCGCAGGTGATCAACCCCGATACCGCCCATGTCGGCGGCATTTCCGAGATGGTGCGCATCGGGCACTGGGCCGAGGCCTATGACGTCGCCTTCGCGCCCCATTGCCCGCTCGGCCCGATCGCGCTGGCCGCCTCGCTCCAGGTCGACGCCATCTGCCACAACGCCTTCATCCAGGA
>JAEWHZ010000065.1 GCA_023387585.1 Pseudomonadota bacterium | reverse complement strand
ATTGCTTGTCGAGGAAGCGGGCGTCGTCGAAGCAGATGAAGAACTGCGAATTGGCGCTGTCGGGGCTCTGGGCGCGGGCCATGGAGGCGGTGCCGCGCACATGCGGCTCGGCGTTGAACTCCTGCTTCAGGTTCGGATAGCTGGAGCCGCCGGTGCCGGTGCCGTTGGGGCAGCCGGTCTGGGCCATGAAGCCGTCGATGACGCGGTGGAAGACGATGCCGTCGTAGAAGCCCTCGCGGGCGAGCTTCTTGATGTGGGCGACGTGATTGGGCGCCAGATCGGGGCGCATGGCGATGACCACGCGGCCCTTGGTGGTCTCGATCACCAGCGTGTTCTCGGGATCGGCGTAATCGGTCATAAGCAGACTTTCTTTTGTTTCAACGGGTTATCGGTATTCGATGACAGCGGAGATGATGGCGTCGGGGTTGCGGACCATGCCGCTCTGTCCTTCGCCCTTTTCGAGCGCGTCGACGGCTTCCATGCCGGAGACCACGCGGCCGAACACGGTGTAGCCGTTGTTGAGCCAGGGGGCGTCGGCATAGGTGATGAAGAACTGCGAATTGGCGGTGTCCGGCAGCGCGTTGGGCGGGCCGCCGGCATGGGCGAAGCCGACGATGCCGCGCACGAAGGGTTCGGACGACACCTCGGCGACGAGGTCGGGCAGGTCGGAGCCGCCGGTGCCGGTGCCGGTGGGGTCGCCGGTCTGGGCCATGAAGCCGTCGATGACGCGGTGGAAGACGATGCCGTCGTAAAAGCCCCGTTCGGTCAGGGTGACGATGCGCTCGACATGGTTGGGGGCGAGATCGGGCAAAAGCTCGATGTCGACGGCGCCGGCGGGGAGCGTGAGGACGAGGTGGGGGGTGCCCTGCTGCGCGTTGGCCGGGGGCGGGAAGACGAAGGCCAGGGCGACCAGCATGAGAAAGCCGATGGCGATGGCGGCGGCGCCGCGCGGCGCGGTGGGTTTCGAATGGCTCATTGCGGTTTGATGGCCTTGAGGACGAGATTGGGGACGAAGGGCGAGATGTCGCCGCCCATTTCGGCGATCTGACGCACCAATGTGGCCGAGATGTGCCGCATGGTGTAGCTCGAGGGCAGGAAGACGGTCTGCAGGTCCGGCGCCATCTGGGCGTTCATGCCGACCATCTGCATCTCGTAATTGTAGTCGGTGGTGTCGCGCAGGCCGCGGATGATGAGGCGCGCGCCATGCTCGCGGGCGGCGGCGACCATGAGGCCGCGGAACTCGATGATCTCGATCTCGGTATCGGTGCGCTTGCCCACCGGGCCGAGGGTCGCGGCGAGCAGCTCGATGCGCTGGCGGGCCTCGAACATCGGCTTCTTGATGGCGCTGATGCCGACGCCGACCACCAGCCGGTCGACCAGGCGGCAGGCGCGCTCGACCACGTCGAGATGGCCGTTGGTGATCGGGTCGAACGACCCGGGATAAAAGCCGACCTGTGGCGCCATGCGCTCCCCCCTATCGTATAACGCGCGCCGCCGGCCTCAGCCCTGCGGCTCGTCCTCGCCCGGATCGTCATCGGCCTCCGGCTCGCTGATGCGCTCGACGGAGACGACTTTTTCGCCCTCGGCGGTGTCGAAGACGATGACGCCCTGCGAGCCGCGCGAGACGATGCGGATCGGCTTGTCGCCGCCGACCGGCAGGCGGATGGTCTGGCCGCCATCGCTGATCAGCATGATCTGGTCGTCATCGGCCACGGGGAAGCTGGCGACGAGACTGCCATTGCGCCTGTTGACCGCCATGGCGACGATGCCTTTGCCGCCGCGCCCGGTGATCCGGTATTCATGGCTCGAGGTGCGCTTGCCGTAGCCGTTCTCGGAGATGGTGAGGATGAACTGCTCGATGGCGCTCATCTGGGCATAGCGCTCCTGATTGAGCTCGCCGGCGACGACATCGGGCTCGTCGGAGCCGTTCTCCTCGCTGTCGCCCTCGCCGCGCACGGCACGGCTCATCCGCAGATAGGCGGCGCGTTCCTCGGCGGTAGCGTCGGAATGATTGATGATGGCCATGGAGATGACGACATCGCCCTCGGCCAGCGCGATGCCGCGCACGCCCATGGAATCGCGGCCCTTGAAGACGCGGACCTCGTCGACGGGGAAGCGGATGGCCTGGCCGAGCGCGGTGGTGAGCAGCACGTCGTCATTGGACGAGCAGGTGTCTACGCCGACGATGGCGTCGCCCTCGTCGAGCTTCATGGCGATCTTGCCGTTCTGGCGCACCTCGATGAAATCCGCCAGCGAGTTGCGGCGCACGGTGCCGCGGGTGGTGGAGAACATGATGTCGAGATCGGCCCAGCTCGATTCGTCCTCGGGCAGCGGCATGATGGAGGTGACGCGCTCGCCCTGCATGAGCGGCAGCGTGTTGATCAGCGCCTTGCCGCGCGCATTGGCGGCGGCCAGCGGCAGGCGCCAGACCTTGAGCTTGTAGACGATGCCGCGATCGGTGAAGAACAGCACCGGGGTGTGGGTGCTGGCGACGAAGAGGCGGGAGACGAAATCCTCCTCGCGCGTCGCCATGCCCGAGCGGCCCTTGCCGCCGCGATTCTGCGAGCGATAGGTCGAGAGCGGCACGCGCTTGATGTAGCCGCCATGCGACACGGTGACGACCATGTCCTCGCGCGCGATCAGGTCCTCGTCCTCGAAATCGGCGGCGGATTCGGTGATCTCGGTGCGCCGGGGCTGGCCGTACTGCTCCCTGATCTCGGTGAGCTCGGTGCGGATGATCTCGATCACCCGCTCGCGCGAGCGCAGGATGTCGAGATAGTCCTCGATCTGGGTGCCGAGCCCGTTGAGCTCCTCGCCGATCTCGTCGCGGCCGAGCGCGGTGAGGCGTGCGAGGCGCAGCTCGAGAATGGCGCGCGCCTGCTCCTCGGAGAGGTTGAAGGTGCCGTCCTCGTTGATGCGGTGGCGCGGATCGTCGATCAGCTTGATCAGCGGCGCGACGTCCTCGGCCGGCCAGTTGCGTGTCATGAGCTGCTCACGCGCCGTCGCCGGATCGGGCGCGGTGCGGATGAGATGGATGACCTCGTCGATATTGGCGACGGCGACGGCGAGGCCGACCAGCACATGGGCGCGATCGCGGGCCTTGTTGAGCAGGAACCGGGCGCGGCGGGTGACGACCTCGTGGCGGAAATCGAGGAAGGCCGACAGGATGTCGCGCAGCCCCATCAGCTCCGGCTTGCCGCCGTTGAGGGCGACGAAGTTGCAGCCGAAGGAGGACTGGAGCGGGGTGAAGCGGTAGAGCTGGTTGAGCACGACATCGGGCACGGCGTCGCGCTTGATCTCGACGACGACGCGCATGCCCTGGCGGTCGGATTCGTCGCGCAGATCGGCGATGCCCTCGATGCGCTTGTCGCGCACCAGCTCGGCGATCTTCTCGACCATCGCCGCCTTGTTCACCTGATAGGGAATCTCGGTGATGATGATGGCTTCGCGTTCCTTGCGGACTTCCTCGATCTCGGCCTTGCCGCGCATGAGCACCGAGCCGCGCCCGGTCTCATAGGCCTGGCGGATGCCGGTGCGGCCGAGAATGATGCCGGCGGTGGGGAAATCGGGCCCCGGCATGACCTCCATCAGCTCCTCGACCGTCACCTCGGGCCGATCGAGCATCAGGAGGGTGGCGTCGATGACCTCGGCCAGATTGTGGGTCGGCACGTTGGTCGCCATGCCGACGGCGATGCCGCCGCCGCCATTGACCAGAAGATTGGGGAAGCGGGCGGGCATGACGACGGGCTCGCGCTCGGAGCCGTC